>NZ_JBLRWZ010000027.1:0-36020 GCF_047920995.1 Aliidiomarina sp. | reverse complement strand
GCACTTGGGCCGTCCTTTGGAGTTGCACCCTCAGGAACATGCACATGAATATCACGCTTTTCGTAAAAATCAGGCTGTATTCCCAATTTATCTGCACGGCTACGCACTACTGTCATAGCTGTACTGATCGATTCCTTCATTACATCACCTAAGGAACCTGTACATACTACTTTGCCTTTTCCAGATACATTCGTAGCTTCAATCGTTAATAAATCACCACCTACTTGCGTCCACGCTAATCCAGTAACTTGGCCGATTTGATTTTGCTCTTCAGCTTTACCGAAATCAAAACGTTGCACGCCTAGAAAATCTTCTAGATTTGCTTGCTTAATCGTTACTTTCTTCAATTTCTTATCCAGCAAAATCCGGCGCACGGCTTTCCGGCATAACGTAGAAATTTCTCGCTCTAAATTACGCACACCTGCTTCTCGCGTGTAGTAACGAATAATCCCGAGAATCGCATCGTCGGCTATTTCCACTTCACCTTTTCGTAGCCCGTTCCGCTCCATTTGCTTATTTAGTAAATGTCGCTTAGCGATATTCAGTTTTTCATCTTCTGTATAACCAGATAAACGAATTACTTCCATACGATCTAATAGCGGTGCAGGAATATTCATACTGTTCGAAGTTGCTACGAACATAATGTCGGAAAGATCGTAATCTACTTCTAGATAATGATCGTTAAATGAGCTGTTCTGCTCTGGGTCAAGCACTTCCAACAAAGCTGACGATGGATCGCCCCGCATATCAGAAGCCATCTTATCGATCTCGTCGAGCAAAAATAACGGGTTACGTACTTCTATCTTCGCCATTTTCTGGATTAATTTGCCCGGCATAGAGCCAATATAGGTGCGCCTATGGCCGCGAATTTCAGCTTCATCACGCACGCCACCTAATGCCATACGCACATACTTCCGGCCCGTGGCTTTAGCAATAGATTGCCCCAACGATGTTTTACCAACCCCAGGAGGCCCCACTAAGCATAAGATTGGCCCACGTACTTTCTTACTGCGCTGCTGCACAGCTAAATAATCTAAAATACGTTCTTTCACTTTCTCTAAGCCGAAGTGATCTTCATTCAAGATCTTCTCCGCTTGATGTAAATCCTTTTTAACCCGTGATTTCTTGTGCCAAGGAACGCTTGTCATCCAATCAATATAGCTGCGCACCACGGTAGCTTCTGCCGACATTGGCGACATCATGCGCAGTTTTTGTAGCTCAGCTTTGGTTTTATCAAACGCTTCTTTTGGCATCTGTGCTTCATCAACTTTCTTGGCAAGCACTTCAAACTCATCAACACCATCTTCACCTTCGCCAAGTTCTTTTTGAATCGCTTTCATTTGCTCATTCAAATAATACTCGCGCTGGCTCTTTTCCATCTGCTGCTTAACACGATTGCGAATTTTGCGTTCTACTTGCAAAATATCAATCTCGCCTTCCATTAACGCCATCAAGTGCTCTAAGCGTTCTTGAATCACAACAATTTCTAGAACACGTTGCTTATCCGCAAGCTTTAATGGCATATGTGCTGCCATTGTATCGGCCAAGCGATCCGCGTCATCAATACCATTTAAAGAGGTTAAAACTTCCGGTGGCGTTTTCTTGTTCAACTTTACGTAACCTTCAAACTGGTTAAGAGCTGAGCGCACCAGAATTTCTTCCTCTTTCTCATCCATTGCTTCGGTAGTAAGCGTTTCGATATCAGCGCGAAAAAACTCATCATCTGTTTGCCACGCGGTAACTTTAGCGCGCTGCATGCCTTCAACTAGAACCTTAACGGTACCATCGGGGAGTTTTAGCATTTGCAGAATAGTTGCTATTGCACCTATTTCATAAATATCATCTTCGCCAGGCTCCTCTACCCCAGCATCTTTTTGCGCCACTAGGAACACTTGCTTGTCAGCATCCATTGCTGCATCTAGACACCGGATCGATTTTTCTCGACCTACAAACAACGGAATCACCATATGTGGGTATACCACCACATCACGCAATGGTAATACCGGTATGCCTTGTCGTTTACCGCTCTCTTCTGTCATCTCTGTTCCCATAATCAACTGTCCGAATAATCTGCTATACCCTTAATATGCGGCTTATCAGATAAAGTTCAATGCTTAGATAAGAAAAAAGGAGCCAAATGGCTCCTTTTGTTGATTATTCACCCGATGCTTGGGCGTCTTTTTGATTTGAATATATCAAGATTGGGTCTGATTCACCGGTGATTACCGTTTCGTCAATCACTACTTTGCTCACGTTATCCATAGAAGGTAGCTCATACATTGTTGATAACAACACATCTTCAACGATTGAGCGCAAGCCGCGGGCACCTGTTTTCCGTTGCATCGCTTTACGGGCAATTGCTCGCAAGGCATCTTCACGGAATTCTAACTCTACGTTTTCCATATCGAGCAATGCTGCATATTGCTTAGTAATTGCATTCTTCGGTTCGCTTAGAATCTGTACTAGTGCGTCTTCATCGAGCTCAGTAAGGCTAGCAACCACAGGCAAGCGGCCAATAAACTCTGGAATTAAGCCATACTTCACCAAATCTCCAGGCTCAACCTTAGTAAGAATGTTTGTTTGTTTCTTCTCTAAGCTTGCTTTCAATTCAGCACCAAAGCCAATACCAGTTCCTGTAGCTAAGCGTTGCTCAATTACTTTCTCTAAACCCGCAAACGCACCACCACACACAAACAATATCTTCGATGTATCTACTTGCACAAACTCTTGCTGAGGATGCTTTCTGCCACCTTGTGGCGGCACTGCAGCGATGGTTCCTTCAATGAGCTTAAGAAGTGCTTGCTGCACACCTTCGCCTGATACATCACGGGTAATCGATGGATTATCTGATTTGCGTGAAATCTTATCGATTTCATCAATGTAAACAATACCACGTTCCGCTTTAGCCGCATCGTAATCACATTTCTGCAATAACTTTTGAATGATGTTTTCCACATCTTCGCCAACGTAACCTGCTTCTGTTAGCGTTGTGGCATCAGCCATAGTAAAAGGTACATCCAAGAAACGCGCTAAGGTTTCTGCTAGTAGCGTTTTACCGCTGCCAGTAGGGCCAATCAACAATATATTACTTTTGCCAAGCTCAATATTGTCATGCACTCCCGCATTACGCAGGCGCTTGTAATGATTATATACAGCTACCGAGAGCACGCGCTTCGCGTGATCTTGGCCAATAACATAATCATCCAAGTGCTGCCGAATATCTTTCGGCGTTGGCAAGTTATCATCTGCACTTTCGGCGGCGATATTCTTAATTTCTTCTTTCAGAATATCATTACATAAATCAACACACTCATCGCAGATAAAAACCGAAGGCCCTGCAATAAGCTTTTTAACTTCGTGCTGGCTTTTGCCGCAAAACGTACAGTAAAGTGATTTACTGCCTTTACCATCGCCAGATGTTGTTTCTGTCATTAACTTCTCCAGTACACAGTGCATGTACTCTAAACAATTTATGCGCGTATTATTCCATGATTCCTAGAATAACACGATTTACTCAGCTTTTTCACCGCGGTTGCTAATCACTTTATCAATAATGCCATACTCTAAGGCTTGCGCAGAGCTCATGAAGTTATCCCGATCGGTATCATTTGCTACTCGCTCAATATCTTGCCCTGTATGCTCTGCCAAAATACGATTCAATTTGTCTTTGATGTACATAATTTCACGCGCATGAATCTCGATATCTGATGCCTGCCCTTGGAAACCACCAAGAGGCTGGTGAATCATTACTCGTGAGTTAGGTAAACAGAAACGTTTCCCTTTCGCGCCACCCGCTAACAAGAAGGCGCCCATGCTTGCTGCTTGGCCAATACAAATAGTAGATACATCGTTACGAATAAATTGCATCGTATCGTAAATAGCCATCCCTGCTGTTACCGAGCCACCCGGAGAATTGATATAGAGGTAAATATCTTTCTCTGGGTTCTCTGATTCCAAAAACAGCATTTGTGCTACTATTAGATTCGCCATTTGCTCTTCAACAGGGCCCACTAAAAAAATAATGCCTTCTTTTAACAGCCGTGAGTAAATATCAAAAGAACGCTCACCTTTCGCTGTTTGCTCAATTACCATTGGCACTAATGCTGCCATCGGATCTGTACCTGTATTTCCCATTATCGAATTCACTCCTAAAAAAATGGCTCGGATGTATCCACCCGAGCCATTAAACCAATTCCTGAGAATTTCAGCAAACGCTTATTTTGCTGGTGGATTCATCACTTCGTCGAAGCTCAGCTCTTGCTCAGTGATTTTGGCTTTTTCAAGCACTAAATCAATCGCTTGATCTTCTAAAACAACATTTTCAACTTGTTGTTTTGCTTCGGCATTCTCAGCATAGTAAGCAACTACTTCTTGTGGATCTTCGTAAGCAGATGCTGTGTTCTCGATCATCTCTTTAACGCGAGCTTCATCAACCTTAAGGTCGTTGCTGCGAATCACTTGGCCTAATAGCAAGCCAACTTTAACGCGTTCTTCCGCCTGCTCAGCGAACAACTCAGCTGGCAATTCTGGCATGTTTTGGCCATTGCCACCGAAACGCTGCATGGCTTGTTCACGCAATACCTGCACTTCTTGCTGCTTTAATGCGCTAGGAACTGGCACATCATTGTTAGCCGCTAATAATCCTTTAATTACTTGCTGCTTCACTTTATTTTTCACAGCGTTCTTTAGTTCGCGTTCCATATTCTTACGAACTTCAGTGCGAAGGGCATCAATACCGCCGTCGCCAATACCAAACTGTTGCGCAAACTCATCGTTCAAATCTGGTAACTTGGCTGCTTTCACGGCCTTAATCACTAAATCAAACTCAGCTGCTTTACCCTTCAGATTTTCCGCATGGTAATCTTCTGGGAAAGTTACTTCGATAGTTTTCTCAGCGCCGGCTTTCAAACCTTTCATGCCGTCTTCAAAACCCGGAATCATACGGCCTTCGCCCATTTCCAGTTCAAAGTTTTCAGCCTTACCGCCTTCAAATTCTTCGCCATCAACACGGCCTAAGAAATCAAAGGTAACCTTGTCGCCATTTTTCGCGCCACGCTTTACTTCTTCGTAGGTAGCGTGTTGCTTTTGCAAGGTTTCTAACATTTTCTCAAGATCAGCATCAGATACAGAAGCTACTGGCTTTTCAACGGTAACTTTATCGAGATCTTTCAATTCAACCTCAGGATAAATTTCAATTATCGCTACGAATTCCAGATCCTTGCCAGCTTCATCAACCTTCGCTTCAAAGCGCGGAGCCCCAGCTGGGTTGATTTTCTCTTGTACCAAAGCTTCGATGTAGTGGCGCTGAATTTGCTCCATTACCACATCTTGGCGAATCGCAGGTCCGAAACGTTTCTCAACTAAGCTTACCGGCACCTTACCAGGGCGGAAGCCGTCCATGCGAACAGTACGCGAACGTTGTTTAACTTGCGCTTTTACTTCGCTATCAATTTTCTCGGCCGGAACGGTAATGGTGATCCGGCGCTCTAAACCTTCAGTTGCTTCTACAGAAACCTGCATTGCGTTGTTACCTCAGCATCACTAACTAGTGCATGTACGTATTATCGCATTCACAGCTATCTATCGATAGATAAACCATGAGTGCGCTACTCCAGAAATCTAGGGCCTGCAAACTCGAAAAGTAATTTCACTTTTCGCGGCCTCGCGCTCTTTTTCTAAATGAACACCGGAAACAGTGCTTCATGAAAAAATGACGCAGCATTATAACGATCACAAACGCCATAGTCGAGCATAGGCGTCTAATTAATCAATACTAGCGTTGAAGTTACCATTAGCCATGTGTTTTTGCATTAAATCCTGCTCTTGTTCTGCGCAAAAATGCATCCATTTTATTGACAATCTTTACGGAAGCAAGCAACCTAGGAAAACACTTAATAATAATAATCCAACCTCGTTTGGGAACCTGTGATGCCAACTTCTGGAGCCGACACAAAAAATTGGCAAACTGTGGTAGATTTATTACCTGTTGCTGTTGTATTTGCAACGGAGAAATCTATAAATAGCACCATCATCCGCGAGTATTTCGCGAACGAAACCGCCTGTAAACTCCTTGATCTGGATCGTGAGATCAGCTTAAAAAATCAACTTAGTGCTTTAAAATTCTTTCCTGATGCACAACTCAGCAACACAGCAAATACAGAGCTCCCCATCGCTTCACCACTCATGGCTGGCCTAACTGGCGAACCTATTAATCGGCGTGATCTGCTCGTGCATGGCTTTCCTATTAGCATTGAAACAAATCAATATTATGGCGATTCTGAATGCATTTACGCGGTAACACTGCAACCAAGAGATCATCGCCTATTCGTAAATACTGACATCCCCATGGATATGTCTAGCGCCGAGCTATCCATTCGAGATGTGATTCGCTTTGAGAAAATTGTTGGCGAATTATCCGCTTCTTTACGTTGTTGTAACTCAACTAATATCGATAGCAATATTCAGCAAGCGCTTTCGGCTCTTGGTGAGTTTTGCCAAGCCGATAGAACTTATGTATTTTTGTTCGATCATGATCACATGGCAATAACCAACACTCATGAGTGGGTTAACTCAGGTATCTCTAGCCACATTGATGATTTACAAAACATTCCTCATCAGGCCTTGCCCTACTTTGTGAATGAAATGCTGCAAAGTGGCCTTTTTGTAGTTGCAGATACGCTTTCGCTGCCAGAGCAAGCTGCATTAGAACGCGATGAATTTGCTCGTGAAGATATTCAATCGGTGCTTTGCATTGGTCTTTACCAACAGCAAGATTTAATTGGCTTCATTGGTATTGATATGGTGGCGAGGAAACGGCGCTGGTCGGAAGCGGATATTCGCCGCACCCGCTTAATTGGCGAATTAATCGCTACAGCCATTACTACAGAACGATTACAGTTAACACTGCAAACATCACAGCAACAGTTACTAGCCAACAATGATGCATTACGTGAGTTAGTGTTACGTGATGGCCTAACCGATTTAGCCAACCAACAACAATTTACTGACCGGTTACAAGAAGAGCTTGCCCGAGCGCGCCGACAGCATCACGAGTTAACAATCGTTTTCTTTGCCATAAACGATTATCAAGCTTACAACAACTCGTTAGGTAAAAGCGCTGGCGAAGCATTAGTTGTTCAGGTAGCAAACTTGTTAATCGCATATTTTCGCCGAAATGGTGAGCTGGTATCCCGCCTTTCTGAACAGCGCTTCGGAGTTTTGCTCCCGTATCTCGGTTATGAAGAAACCTATCAACGTTGTGCAGATTTTCTCAAAGCTCTCGCAGAGCAGAATATTTCTTATTCCCACAGCCACACTACAAGAACCATTACCGTGTCTGCTGGAATTGCGGTTAGTAACACAACAGAACAGGCCCTAGAGGAATTAGTTGTACGAGCAGAGAATGCGCTCAGTAATGCTAAATCTCGGGGTGGTAATCATATCGAATCAATCAGCTGAGGCTAGGAACACGTATGCAACGAATTTTTTACCACGTTATTTTATTAAGCGTTAGTGTACTTAGTGTGGTTGCCTGTAGCTCTCCTCCTGTACCGCCCGAAGGGCGAGTTTCTTTGCACGATACAGTTATTAGTATTGATGGCCATATAAGCGCAGCAACGCTCGAAGAATTAGTTCGGCTTACCGAAGCAAATCCTGATGTACGCCACCTGCTAGTAACAAGCGAGCGCGGTGACCCAATGGCAGCAATGCAAATCGGCTATTTGCTGCAACAAAAACAGTTTGTTATTGAAGTTACCGATGTGTGTTTAGAGGCTTGTGCTAATTACCTATTTACTGCTGCTGAAGAGCGCATTGTGCATGCTAATGCCCTGATTGCGTGGTCTGGTGGCGCTCTGGATCGGAGCTGGATCTATCAGTGGCGCTCATATATGTTACCTGGTTTAAAAGGCTTCGTTACCCGCTATGCAGATGCCTATTTGCGCAGGGAAACACGGTTTTTCGAGCGTATCAATGTAGATCAACATATTACCGTATATGGTTTCGATAAGAACATTGGTTGTGTTAATAATGTATACCGCGGCTTCTATTACAGCGCCGCAGATTTACTTAGCATGGGTGTTGGTGTAACACGCTTTGTGCCAGCGGACAGTAAGCAAGATTTTCAAATAACAGATAGTAGCTATTGCCAGGTTGATTTAAGTAATCGGTTACTGCTGATCAATTGAATCTCTTGCATCAGTAATTGATGGCGTTCACAAAATTCGCGGAGTTTCGGAACGCTATTACAAGGAATAAGCAGAATCATCGTTACTTGCTCGGTGTAAGTGATTTCTGCTACTGCTGCTCCCGCTTCTTGCAGTACATGACGTAAGGGCTGCTCAAGGGCAAAATCAAGCTGTACTTGCGAGCGAGATTGCTTACTTAGCGATTTTTGCTCTCCATCGCTTGCAGTAAATCATCTAAAAGCTCATCGCGGCACTCAATGCCTACCGATAAACGCAGCAGGTCGTTCGGTACTGGGCTACCGCTACCTTCTATACTGGCACGATGCTCAATTAAACTTTCCACTCCGCCAAGTGAAGTTGCTCGTTTCCAGAGCTGAGTATTAGCCGCCACTTGAATTGCCTTGCTTACGCCATCGCTGAGGCGAATCGAGAGCATACCGCCGAAACCACCCTGCATTTGTTGTTGCGCTATTTTATGTCCAGCAAAAGTAGGCAATCCAGGGTAGAGAACCTCAGCCACTGCGCTAACTTTCGATAGCTTCTGAGCGAGCCATAAAGCACTCTCACTGCTCTGCCGTACACGCAATTCTAGGGTGCGCATACCGCGTAATAATTGATTACTATCGGTTGGGCTTAACACGGCACCAGCTTGCCTACGAACCTGGCCAATGCGTTGCCAAAACTCATCGCTTTGTTTACACACTAATACGCCAGCAATTACATCGGAATGACCATTCAAATACTTCGTTGCTGAGTGCATGACAATATCAGCACCATAGGTGATTGGCCGGCTTAGTACTGGTGTTGCGCAAGTAGAATCAACAGCTACTTTGGCGCCCACGCCATGCGCCAATTCGCTAATGGCGGCAATATCGCTAATGGTCCATAGCGGGTTTCCTGGTGTTTCTAGCCACACCAATTTGGTTTCACCCGGCTTTAGCGCTTGCTCAATTGCCGCTAAGTTGGTCATGTCTACTAACTCTATTTGTAAGCCCCACTCTTGGGCAAAACCCAGCAACCAGTTGCGTAACGCCCAATACATTACCTGCGGTGCCAATACGTGATCACCAGGTTTAAGCGCTTGAAAAACGGCAACCGCTGCCGCCATTCCCGAACTAAATAATAGCGCCTGCTCGCCTTCCTCTATGTCAGCAAGAACACTTTCCACAACATCGTAAGTTGGGTTGTCATCACGAGAGTAAATTAAGCCCGAGCGATATTCATTGTCGGCATCACGCAAATAAGTAGTGGACGAGTAAGTAGGCGGAACCAACCCTTGGGTGCGCGGCTCCACATAACTTAAGGCCTGCGCAACGCGGGTTTGTAAAGAATAGCCTGAATGTCGTTTTGTGGTCATGAAGTTTTACCTTTACGGGATTAATGGCCGATAATCATTTTCTAGCTGCGTGAATGAAAAATCACCCAAGAAGCGCCCTACACTCAACCAAGTAGCAAGGCCACGTAAATCTTTAAAATGCGGTGGCACAAATTTAGGTGCTGTAATCATTCCAGAATCTGCTAGTTCACAAATTAGGCGGAAATCATCAATAGCAATTTTACCGGTTAACAGCAGTGGTAAGCGGTCTACCTTACCTAACTGCACCGCAACTCGAATCAAGTTATAAACCAACACAAACCCGCGAATATAGGCCAAATCTTTTGTAAATGGCTTGCCTGTAGCGGTACTGCCACGAAATACGCGTTGGGTAAGCGTGTAACTCTCGTCTGCGCTCATGCCGTGCTCGATACCATGCCGATATACCTCTACAAATTCTGCGCCAGCAGCTGCTAACGCAACAGCATGAATCCGCTGCACTAATTTAGCTAGCCTTCGCGGTGTAGAGCGCAGGGTTACCACTTCTGTAAGTACGGCTAGGCCTTCTTGAGTAATGGTTGCACTTGGCGTGCCTTTACTCAAGCAGGTGAGATAAGGTTGCTGCAAACCATTCTGGGTAGTGCCCACATGAATCCAGCCTTCATGAACTTCTAAAATATCGAGCTCACGCTGAGAGAATTGCACATCTTGATTCAGTTTAATGCGATCACTACCGGCAGCAGCATCGCTAACAATACCGTCTGATAACATCACCGAAACATCAACACTTGGCATACTGGTATTAAGTTGCTGCTGCAGAATTTGCACTGCATCCGCCGCATTAATACTTTTCTTTTCTTCTGGCATAGTATCACTTGCTAGCAAACTATCTAATGGGCTTTGCAGCATCGTTGCTAGCTCGGATAAGGAAGGTTCATTGGCATGAAATACATCGTCTGGATGACCAAATAATTCTACTGATAACTCATGAAACTCATCCGTTCCTCTTGCCTCAATCATTCTTACCACATCACGATACTCACGGCACGCCCGCGACATTAATTGAGATGCCGGATTCAAGCGGCCTAATTGGCGAACGATATCACGCTGAAGTTCGGCAAGTTCGTGACGAAGTTTTTCAGGATTAAAGCCCAATGATTTTTGCTGATAATAGGCAGCATCAATTTGTGGGTTGCGCTCGCAACCATGCTTGAAGAATGTTTCTTTAACACCACGATCCCAATTCACCGCATCAAGAATGCGAATAGGGGCTTGTAGCTGTACTAGTCGGTCGGAGAGTTGTCGGGCATTACTTAGCAGTTGGGCATCAAACATATTGCCTCCATCGGAAGAGCTAATGCTTTGCTTAAGTAGCAGAAATCATTAGAAAGATGGCAATATCATACGCACAATTAGCACTGTGGGAAACTAGAAACATGTGTATTGAGAAGGTTTAACTGGGAAGAATGGTCGGCGATGCAGGATTTGAACCTGCGACCCCTTGGACCCAAACCAAGTGCGCTACCAAGCTGCGCTAATCGCCGACAATTGTTAGCCTGAAAACTCAGGGCGACAACGGAGGCGAATATTACCTATCTGCCGGCACATCGTCAAACAATTTTTGTGAATTAAAAACTGTATGGCTATTTTTACGGCAGTTAACTCACTAACAGCGATAAATCAGGTTAAAGTTCGCACGATTGATTGTTCTTCTCACTGATTTCCGCGACAATATGTACCCAGTTAGCTAATTTCTCTAGTTCCCGGAACCAACAATCATGACCTCCCAGAACAAAGCGCAACTGATAGATGGTAAGGCTATTGCTCAGAATATTCGTAATCGCGTTCGCGATGGCGTAAATACACGACTACAAAAAGGCTTACGGCAACCCGGCTTAGCCGTGGTGCTTGTTGGCCAAGATCCCGCTTCACAAGTTTACGTTGGCAGCAAACGCAAAGCCTGTGAAGAAGTAGGATTTCGTTCCAAAGCTTACGATTTACCGGTAACAACTAGCCAAGAACGCTTAGAAGCTCTCATTGACGAGCTGAACGCAGACCCCAAAATCGATGGGATACTAGTACAATTACCACTTCCTGCTGGATTAGATTCAACTCGCATTTTAGAGCGAATCGACCCCAGAAAAGATGTTGATGGTTTTCATCCATATAATATTGGCAGGCTTTCTCAGCGTTTACCGGTGTTGCGCCCTTGCACACCCTATGGCGTGATCGAACTCTTGAACAGTACGGACACGGATCTGCATGGTCAACACGCAGTAATTGTTGGTGCTTCCAATATTGTTGGTCGGCCAATGAGCCTCGAGCTGCTACTAGCAGGTGCCACTACCACCGTATGCCATCGCTTTACCAAGAACTTAGAACACCATGTACGCCAAGCTGATGTTCTGGTGGTTGCCGTTGGTAAACCTGGATTCATACCTGGTGAGTGGGTGAAGCCCGGTGCAATTGTAATTGATGTGGGTATCAACCGGCGTTCGGATGGCTCGTTATGTGGTGATGTTGAATTTACTACCGCGGCACAGCGCGCTAGCTTCATCACGCCAGTTCCTGGTGGCGTTGGCCCCATGACAGTAGCAATGCTCATGGCGAACACCTTACAAGCCTGTAATGATTTTCACGACCCACAATAACAAAGCGTTTTCGGCATCAACACTGGTTGTGGCGATGAGTTTCCCCTTACCGGATCAGTTTTGCCACAGTGCAGTTTCTAATGGCACTGTGGCTGTGGTTCTTATTGGTAACATCACATAATTCCCACGTTCCTGAGCTTGGCAATAGAACCTATCGCTCTCGGGATGTGGCATTGCCATAATAATAGCTGCGGCAAGCGGCACCCTTAACGGAAAGCAATAGGTGATATCAATTTGCAACAACTGCGCGGTTAAGTAGTTCTCTTGTTGGCTCTTAGGTAATTCGCTGATGCGAACATGAGCGAAATCAACCTCTAATTTAAAGCGTTTACGCTGGTTATCATAAACACCAAGCGCTGCAATAGTGTCATTTGTTGGCAATATGCGTTCAATCTTAGGTACATGAAGTTGGATTCCAGGAACAACTTGCAACCGCTCAAAAATCAATATCCGCATTGGCAACAAGTTCATGCTCGATGCCGAACCCAACCGAGCAGCCTGCAACGTGGTTGATTGCATTACTTGTTGCGCCAGCAGTATCCAGAAGATTTGTACTAATAACGCAAAAAACACCACGAAAACGAATAAACCAACAGTGCCCTCGAGCGTACTTTGCCCTTGGTTTTGGCTTTGCCTATGCCAGCCCCTCTGCATTACTCACAGCTGCCAGTTGTAATACAGCTATTCCATAGCTGTTGGTAATTGCTGAGCATTGTTTGTAGTTGCGATAGTGAGCCCGTGGGCGTTATGAAATCACTTGCGGTGATACTATTGGCAACCAGTGCATCAGTAGTGAAAATACCTGCAACCGAAAGGTGAGTACTAGCCATATACTGCGCAGTAACACGTTCGCTAAAGATACGCTCAGAACTCACTATATCAGCCGTAAGTTGAGATATTGCTGCGAGCTCAGCGGTAATCTGCTCTGCCTGAATTTGCGGCAAAACTGCCTGTTCTGCGGATATACTTTCCGCTACAAGCACATTATCTGCTTCGATTGTTCCGGCATTAATTACTTCTGCAAAAACATTGTTAGCTTTTACTATATCTGCAAATAGTTCGCTACCCAGCAAGGTAAATGCGTCAGCATTAAGATATTGAATCTGTAAATGTTCGATAACAACATCGGTTCCATGCAAGAACAGTACATCTGCGTAATCCGCTGTGAGGCTAGCGCTGGCTAAAGTTTCGGTATTAACGTTTACACTATTGATGGCGTTAAAATAAGCTTGCTGCCCATTGATATGTTCGCCAAAGATGGTGGTTGCGTTAACTTCATTAACGTCATTGATATTGAAGTTTTGCATTTGCAAATCTGTTTCCATGCTATTCAGCTGTGGTGAACCGGCTACTTGCTCACGGTGCAAGTAAGCATCACCAGGCCGCTCATGAATAATTTTTGCTACAAATAGCTCTACCCAATCGCCGCTCGTTGTACTCGCGGGCAAATGCTGCGCAACACCACTTGCCCGCGCGGCAATGCCAGCATTGCCGCGAATAATCGCTTCACCATTTCGGTACTCAATGTAATACGGCTCACCCCAAGGACTCGAAAGTTCTCGCATGTACCATTTACTCGCTTGTAAATCTGCCACAGTGGCCGCGTCTTCTCCGGCCAGTTGTGCGCTATATACTGCGATTTTCAAGTTCAACAGATCATCTACCATCACCTGCACTAAACGTTGTTGCTGGATATGCGCCATAGTTGCCGAAAGAATTAACAATAATCCGCTTACCAGCCCCAAAACAACAGTGAGTTCAATGAACGAGAAACCATGATTACTGCGCAGATTAGCCACAGTTTCTTACTCCTTGTTGCTGTAACCAATAGCGTTCAGAATGATAGCGCTGTGCGGCAGCTATTGAGTGTTCACATTGATGGATTTCCTCGGGCTCTTGAGCAGAGAACACGAACTGTAATTGCCATACGGCAAAACTGGCGGCAATTGCTAATACCGTTAACAACTCGAGTAGAGACAAACTCATTC
Source organism: Aliidiomarina sp. (assembly GCF_047920995.1). Taxonomy (NCBI): domain Bacteria; kingdom Pseudomonadati; phylum Pseudomonadota; class Gammaproteobacteria; order Alteromonadales; family Idiomarinaceae; genus Aliidiomarina; species Aliidiomarina sp. Next base: position 21,880 of record NZ_JBLRWZ010000027.1, on the reverse strand, counting down.
GCGCCTCCTAACCTTGAAATGTAGCCACGAACGTGCCACTGCTAAAACTCGCGCTCTGAGAGATTGCTGAGAAATCACGTTGCAACCGAGCGCCCTCTTCTGCTACTCGAATATTGGTAAACCGAATGACGTAACGGGTGGCATCAGCGCTATCAACATAAACCTCAATATCGCCACCCCACGGATTTATGCCTCGCCCATCACTCCATGCGATCGGCAATGAGGCTACAGTGGTTAGATTTATAACAGAAACCCCCGTATAAACACCATTGCTGGGGCGCCATTGTTGTACTCCGGATTGAATTGTTGCGATTTGCGCTTTCGCTTCAGCTATACGAGCATTACTGGTTGCCCAATCGCGCAAAGCAAGAACCCCCACAGTAGCCAATGCAATAATGCCAAGTACCGCGAGAACCTCAATAAAAGTAAATCCGCGATGAGTATTACGGGTAACCCGTTTGATGTGCACGAACATAGTTAACTCCTTGTTATTGAACTATCCATAGTGTTTGTAGTTAGGTTTGCAAGCTTACTTCTTTATGACCAACTGTGGGCTAATCCAGCGAACAGCAGCCCCATACTGATTAGTATCCATAAGATGCACAGCACCGATACCACATAAAGCAGAACAATAAAGCCGCGCTGATGAGAGCGCATCGTTCGCTCGCCATCTTGAACTAAGCGGTCAGCCAATTGGGCGAATAAACCTGCTTTACTTTGCTGTGTAGCCATCAGAACCTGCATTCGATATAAGGTTGTAAGGCTAAATAGCCCTGTATGAAATACCTTATGTAAACTCAATTCTCCGGCAGCGAGTGATGCCCTCATCAAGCTCAAGTGTTCGGCTAAATATGCTGAACTGCGCGATTCAAACATGTGTAGCGCCCTGGCTAAGCCAATTTTACTACCCAGTAACAAGCTCACCGCTTGCAACAAGTAGATGCCGCTATATATTTTAAATACACTGAAGGGTAGTAACCACTCGAACCTTCGCCGATAGGGTGAACTCCAATGCGGAAGTGCGAAATAAACTGCAATTACAACGAACCCAATCCCTACTAGTAACGCGGGTAATATTGCGATTAAAAGCTCAGCAATGAAGCTGAGGCTCACCACGAGCCATGGCGGTTCGCTTGCACCGTCAAATTGTTGCAAGCGTGGGATAATTTGCCACCCAACAAAGATCACGGCGATAAGCGCAGAGATGAATAAAAATAGCGGATAAACAAGCCCGCGAATACAGGTTTGAATTAAACTTCGGCGACGTTGCGTAAAGCGCTGGTAGCGCTTTAACAAATCTGCTAAACAGCCCGCTTCTTGGCCTATTTCTACCAGCATTGTCAGCTCATGACTAAAATATGCTTTCATACCATAAGCGATCGGTTTACCTTGCGCTAAAGCCTGCCGCAGAGATGCTATAACGCGCAGCTCATGTTTACGTTTCCGTTCTTGTGCCAATAATTGCATTCCCACAAGCGCGTGATCAGCAGCTTGGCCATCTTCTAGCCACAGGGCAAAATCAGCCAGAAACTGGATTTGCTCCTGTGGGCGCAAATAACTTGGCTTAAACATCTTCCGCAGCCTCGGCAAATATCCGCCCCTGTAATCGCATTCCGGGAATATTTTTACGAGCATCACTCAGCGCCACAATCCCTTGCTTTACCAACACTTCTGCAGCAGCAGCCAAACTTAACCAACCTCGCGCCTGCAATTGCTTGCGCCAGCCGGCAAAATCTTGTTCACGAATAAAGACGCCACTATCTATGCTGGGCAGGATAATTTCACTAACCACCACACGCCCCACTACACCACGATAGTTACAATGCTCACAGCCATCAGTATGTTTTTCCCATAATGTACCGAACTCGATAAACACACTTTGTTGCCGACAATGGCAACATAACTTTGGCAACAAACGTTGCGCTATCAAGCCTGCGATCAACCCTGGTTGACTCAACTGCCGAGCAGATAAACCGATATCTAGTAATCGAGGAATAATACCTATGGCATCATTTGCGTGAATGGTTGAAGCCACTAAATGCCCTGTAAGCGCTGCACTAACTGCAGATTTCGCCGTTTGGAGGTCGCGAATTTCGCTTACTTCCACCAAATCTGGATCTTCTCGAAGTACAACCTTCAGCATACTTGAAAAGGTATCGCCCTCCGCAGTATTGGCAACAAACTTCTGTTCGATTGTTGGCTGAATAATTTCTATCGGATCTTCGAGTGAAATCACTTTGCGAGTGTTGGGAACTAGCGTGTTCATGGCAGCGAGTGTTGTTGTTTTGCCATGCCCCGTAGGGCCTGAAATTAGAATGAGGCCGATAGATTGTTGCATTAAATCTCCAAGCAAGCTGATGTGCGGAGGCGCAAAACCTAGCTCAGCTAAACTTGGCAGTTGCAGCTGAAAACTACGTTGTAATCTTAGTGTTACAGTGAAGCCATCGCGGCATGGGGATTTTTGCGAACGGATGCGAACCTGCCCATATGGAGCCGGCAAATTTAATGTTATGCTTGCAGCGGTGATTTGCCGCTCATCAAATACATCAAAGCAATCATCGGATTGCGTATTTAATGCAGCGGCAACTACCTCCGTTACGAAAACACGGCTGCGTACTCCCTGGAAGCAGAGTAAGCCATCTATTCGGTAAGCAATTCGGGCATCTTTTCCCGCCAAGCGGAGGTGAATATCTGTTGCGCCTAACTCGAGCGCCTCGGTAACAATATCAATTAATGTTTGTTTCGCTAAGCTCTCACCGTAGTTCGCATCTACCCCATGAACTTCCATGCTGCGTTGCTGACCATCGGCATCTGCAAGTATCTCTCGAATCATTTCTGCCGAGCCTGTTAAGCAATGCTGTATTTGACAATATTTGCGCGCTGCAAATATTAACTCTTGGAGCTCAGAAAAATGCTGCTGCCAAGCAGTTAACGAAGCAAGTAAACGGCCATCATCGAAGACAACGGCCACTGTCTCGGGATCATTATGCCGTTGAAAAAACTGCAAACATTGCGGCACTAAGTTTTGCTGCACTTGCGCATAACCAAGTTGTTCCGCATCCTTAATTATTGTGCTCACAGGCTACTCCATACTTAATTTATAGCGCCAGCTATCAGCAATAAATTCCACCACGCCACGATTAACTTTGGCAATGATCCCCGGCGTTATGGCGTCGCCATCGCGTAATGTAATAATTTGATAACCGTTATTAACGCGCGCCACCCACACGTTTTCTCGCTTTACCAACGCCTGTAATCGATACTGAAGAACTCGTTCTGGTACTCTGCCAGCATCATTATCTGCAGTAACAACAGCCGCAGCAGTTACTCCTGTATTAGTGAGCTCTCCTCCAAGACGTTGAATTGCGGCCCAAGCTTCTGCTGCCTGCAATTGAAATAACAACTGTTTCGCTCGTGATTCAGCCTGCTGCTCAAGTAGCCTCTGGTTACGCAATGATAGTGACAACTGTTTGTGCTGTTGTGCCTCGCTTTCATCTACCAGCAGAGGCAGGGTTAGCGATGCCTTCGGTGCGGTAATTTGCCGTTGCGGAAGTTCATCTGCATAACTAAGTTGCATGATCAACGGTATTAATAGCAGCGGTATTGTTAGCAAAAAAATCAGCGTTCGTTTCATCTGCTCGGTGCTCCATAAACATCAATTGAAATAAATCCATGCAGCTGGCTTTTATTCACTCTGTATTGCATTTCCAGCACTCTAACGGGTAGGCCTTCAATAATTTCCGCTAGCGTTAGCAAATCATCGGTAAAGCTATGCTCAAAGCCAATCGCTAAAACCCTAGTATGCCAATCTGAAAACTTCTGCGGCGGCTGAAAATTCAATTTACTGCGCGGAACGAGTAAGTGAATCGCATCATCAAGATGATCCTGCAAGTGCTCTAACGCTGGTAAGGAATTGCTAAGCTGAGCACCATTATCTGTAGACACTATGGCTGGTAGCGTAACGCTGCGCAAAAGCCAGGTTTGCTCTCCAGAGCTCATGAGTTGCATACCGGATTGTTCAGCAAAGTGGCGCAAATCACTAAGCTGCCCACCCTCTCTATGCATCCCATATCGCAACACTCCTTGACGATAATGAACTTCTTGTACGTGCCATCCAGACACTGCGGATAACAAGGATTGCAAATACGCGTCGAATTTTAGTAATGGTGCCGCTGCCCCAGGTTTGTCTGTTAACTCATAGTAGTGGTGCTTATCCTGCAGATCAGTTTCATCATCCACAACTTGTGTAGTTGCTGGCCAGAACCACAGCAACAAAACAGCCAACCCCAAAGTAATTGTCACTTGCAACATACGATGAACACGATCAGTGATCTTTGGCAGTACATTGATGTTATTCATGTGCTTTGGCCAATCCACAAACTCAGTGGCATCCGACCATAATTTACGCACCACTTTTTCAAGTGCTGTAGTTTTCGACCAGTAATAAACTCTAGGTTGAAAATCACTTATCCTATTGAGTGTTACTAGCCATGGTTCCAGCTCAGACCAACTGAGAACCTGATGGCACTGAGGCCCAGCGCTGTTCCACCCAACCACTACAAATCGTTGCTCAAACTCAAAACATAACAACAACTGCGCTGTTGCGAACGTACGTTGCGCCCAAGTAAAGAAGTCTGGTACTCGCGCATCAGCAAGCTGCGCCCATTTGCTGCCATTAAAATCAATTACCTTGCCGTAAGACGCGGTATGACACCTCCCTAACCGCATCAGGGCAAAGGGTGCAAACCGCTGACGGATGGGCGTGAGCAATACTTGGTAGCTCATAACATAGCTCCGGCCGGCAAAATTTTCGGGGTGAGTAAAATTATAGTTTCACTGTGCTGGCGTTGATTCTCTCGCTGCCCACCGAGTAACCACGACCCAAAGTTACGCCGCTGGCCCCATTGTTGGCGGCTATTCTCTAAGCCAGAAATTAACAGGGTTTCCTGATCCGCCACAATTGCCTTCATGAAGAACTTTTTGCGGCTAGTTTGTGGTGTTTGAATTAACATTTCTCCGGAGCGAACTTCATCTATTCCTTTCAAATCGGATAACGCAGTAGACAGCTGCAATAGTACTTGACCATTCGCTACCTTTGGCAACACATACAACTCAAAACCCGTTTTTACTACTCCGGGAATCAATAATTCACTGGAACCAACGTTTGCTGTTGAACTGGTTCCGGCAGAAGCTAAATACGTCACGTTATCTTCCAGAATAATTTTCGAAATCTGGTTATTTAAGGTTACTAATCGTGGATGGCTACTCACTTCTACTACCCCTTGCTGGGATAGTGCATTGAGGAGCGCTGTAGAGCCCGACATTGGCCCTACTTGACGTTGATAACCGATACCACTGCTAGCAACTCCGCCCGCTCCCGTAAGCATATTCACTACCCCTGAGCCGCTCGCAACCTGGTACACTAAATCCCAATCAATGCCAGCTTGCTGAGAATCATTGAACATCACCTCAATCACCTGCACATCAATCGCAACCTGCCGCGTTAAACGTTCATTTTGCTGCATCAAGTATTCGCGAATCTGTTTTACATGCTGCGGCAAATCACGCACCAGAACCGAAGTTGAACTCTGATTAACTGCCACCTCTCCGTGTTCTGAGAGTAATAGTGATAATGCTTTTTCTAAATCATCCCAAACCGATAATGCGCTACTTGCAAAGTTGAGGTATTGGGACGACTCATCATTTAAACCACTACTAAATACAAGTTGCTGATTGCCCCCTTGTTGCCCACCGGAATTTGTTGAACTTGCGTCGGCGCCGAGGAAAAAGTTGGTTGCACCAGCAAGGAAAGCAACGTCAAACTCTGCCATTTCATATTGACGCCAAGTTATTAACCGCTCTTCTGCTACAAAAGATAATCCGGTCATTAAGCTAATTTGCTCAATGGCTTCGCCAATAGAGCCACGATGTTCAAGGCTAATGGGCCAATTCTCATCGATCTGATCCAGCAACCGCACACTCACACCAAGTGCAGCGGTAATATCATGGAGTGCTTGCCGCAGCGGGTAATTATGAAACGCAAACTCGAGATTAATATTGAACCATCCAGGCCCGGCACTTTCCGGTAATGCTAGCGGCGGCACAAAGTAGCCCTGCTCGCGAACAATTCGCACAGGTTGTGATATCGGAGGTGGAGTTGCATGAGCTTGCGCCAATCGTGTTTCGGCACTACTTTTCGCAGCGTTATAGCTGCCTAGAAATTTAGCATTATTCGTTTGGCTATCGTAGCTAGCACAGCCACTTGCCAGCATTGCCGCCAGCACACTCAAGATTGCCGTTTGGCGCCACATCACTTTACGCCCCCCTGTTCAGGGAGATAATCAATAACTGCGGTGTGATTTGCATGCAGTGCGATACGCAACTGGTAAGGGGTGATTAGCATTTCCAGCAGTTCATCCCAGCTTGCCGCCTGCATTCTGTAATGGGTAGGCCAATAATGACCATGAGCTGCGCGCCAAATAAAATTTTGGATTTGCCAATGTTCTTTGAGCAAAGATTCAAGTTGGGGCTTCAATAGGCCCGGCGTGAGGTTGAATGTTACCAATTCATAGTAAGTTTGCTCAGTTGGTGTACTCTCTTGCTGTACGAACAGGGGAGCTTTAACGGGAAGGTTTAGCGGTGGGCAAGGTGGCAGCTCTGTAGCAGAAACAGAAACTGAAATAACACTTAGAAAAATAATAGCGGCCGTAGCCGAAATCGCCAAACGATTCGGATGCATTGCAAACTCCTTTTGCATAAACGCCAACATCCTATTGGCGTTCTAATTATAGTTTTAAACTATCTACGTGCTTAACCTGCTGTGCCTACGCTTTCTTCTTTGCACGCTTTTTAACCACGTTCTTGGTTGTTTTACTCACTGCTTTTTTGGTGACCTTTTTGCTAGAAGCGCTTTTACCCTCTTCCACAATCCAGCCGCCATTTTCATAGTGTGCTTGCCAACCAGTTGCTTTGCCATTTTCTTCGGTCATAACGTACTGTTTTTTATTTTTCCGGCTATACCGAACTACCGCATCTCGCCCATCTTTATCTTCGGCTGGTGCCGCAGCAAGATAATGGAACTTCTCTGGTAAGCGATCTTTAAAGCGCTGCAATTCTTTCACTGTTACCGCACGGGTTTCCCGGGATCTTGGGAAGGTGCTTGCCGACATAAAAATCCCTGATGCCCCATCACGCAACACAAAGTATGCATCTGATTGCTCACAAGGTAATTCCGGCAAGTGCACTGGATCTTCCCGAGGTGGCGCCGCTTCACCGCTTTTTAATAATTTGCGGGTGTTCTTACACTCATCATTGGTACAACCAAAATACTTACCAAAACGGCCTGATTTCAGTTGCATATCACTACCGCAACGATCACATTCGATCAATGGGCCATCATAACCCTTAATTTTAAATGTACCCTTTTCGATCAAGTAGCCATCACACACTGGATTATTACCACAAACATGTAATTTGCGGTCTTTATCAAGTAGATAAGAATCCATGGCTGTGCCGCATTTTTCGCAGCGCTTTTTCGCACGCAAGGCTAATGCTTCCGCCTCACCATCATCGTCTTCAGAAACTTTTACTGCTTCTTCACCGGACACAAGATTGAGGGTTTGCGTACAACGTTCTTTCGGAGGCAAATTGTACCCAGAACAGCCCAAGAATACCCCAGTAGAGGCCGTGCGAATGCCCATATTGCGGCCACATTTCGGACATGCAATATCGGTTTCAACCATTTGATTAGCACGCATGCCACCCGCATCTTCAGGCTCTTCTGCAGCTTCCAAACGATCTTTAAATTCGTGATAGAACTCGTCTAGAGCCGTTTTCCAATCTTGCTTGCCTTCGGCTATATCATCTAAACGCTGTTCCATCTCAGCGGTAAAGTTGTAACTCATTAGATCTTTGAAGTTCTCAGTAAGCCGATCTGTTACGATTTCACCCATTTTCTCGGCATAAAAACGTCTACTATCCACCCGAACATAGCCACGATCTTGAATCGTGGAAATAATCGAGGCATAAGTTGATGGCCGGCCAATACCGCGCTTTTCAAGTTCCTTCACTAATGAGGCTTCACCAAACCGTGCTGGCGGCTTGGTGAAATGTTGCTGTGGGTCAAGAGCAACAAGTGCGAGCTCCGCCCCTTTTTGCAGATCTGGTAATGGAGTATCTTCAGCTCCTTTGCGGCTCATTGGCGGTTGCACCCGTGTCCAACCATCGAAACGCATCACTCTACCGCGTGCTTTCAGTTCATAATCATCTGCTTGCACAGTGATAGTAGTGGCATCATATTTCGCTGGCATCATCTGGCAGGCAACAAACTGGCGCCAAATCAGCTCGTACAAGCGCTCCGCATCGCGCTCCATGCCATTTAACTTGTTAGAACGAACATTCACATCAGATGGGCGAATCGCTTCGTGAGCTTCTTGTGCGTTCGATTTTGAGCCATAGAAATTTGGTTTCTCAGGCAAATAGGGTTTGCCGTACTCTTTCTCAATAAAATTACGCAATCCACTTAATGCATCTTGGCTTAAGTGAGTTGAATCGGTTCGCATGTAAGTAATGTAACCTGCTTCATATAATCGCTGCGCCATCATCATGGTTTTCTTCACCCCAAATCCTAAGCGCGTACTGGCAGCTTGTTGCAGGGTGGAGGTAATGAATGGTGCCGAAGCTCGGCTCGACGTTGGCTTATCTTCTCGATCGGCAACTGTGTAACGAGCATTTTCTAACGCTGCAACCGCTGCCATCGCTTGCGCTTCATTTACCGGCTTGAACGCAGTTCCCTTATGCCGGGCAACTGCGAAGCGTACTTGATCTTGCTGGGCCGCCAGATCAGCGTGAATATCCCAGAATTCTTCCGGCACAAAGGCTTTAATTTCTCGCTCGCGTTCTACTACTAAACGCACAGCTACCGATTGCACACGCCCAGCAGAAAGACCGCGAGCTACCTTTTTCCATAGTAACGGGGAAAGCATGAAACCAACAACCCGGTCTAAAAAGCGGCGGGTTTGCTGCGCATTAACGCGGGAAATATTTAATTCTGCAGGTTCAGAAAATGCCTGTTGGATTGCTTTTTTGGTAATTTCATTAAATACCACTCGTTGATAACGATCGTCGCTGCCACCAATTAGTTCACGTAAATGCCATGCAATCGCTTCCCCTTCGCGATCTAAATCCGTTGCGAGATAAACGCGGTCGGCTTTCTTGGCTAAACTTTGTAATTCCTTTACTACCTTTTCTTTGCCCGGCAGCACTTCGTAATGCGGCTCCCAGCCATGCTCAGGATCGATTCCCATGCGTGATACTAAATTCTGATAATCGCGCCTTTGCTTATATTTTGCTTTTTCCTCAGCCGACATATTGCGCACTTCAGAAGGCGATTTCGTTGGGGCCTTACTGCCGCTTTTAGTTGGCAGGTCTCGAACATGACCAACACTCGATTTCACAATGAAATCAGAGCCAAGGTATTTATTGATCGTTTTCGCTTTTGCGGGGGATTCGACAATTACTAGCGCTTTACCCATGAAGTCGGTTATCTCTTTTTTATGCTGCAAATGATTAGATACGTAATTTGGCTTCTGTATAAACCTTCAAACACAATATTTCAAGAACTCTGCGCAATTCACTTACAAAATGCTTTGGCAAACATACGCCAGAATCGTGTAAAACGATTACTGGTAAGCAAATCCACAGTGGCTTCCTTTTTTAAAGATATATAGGGAATGGCGACAAGAAACAACCCACAATCGTGAAACAGCTTAAAAACAAACTGAAACTGCATACTTAAGCAAAACCTCATAGAACTCGGCAAGACCCTCGCCAAGACAGGGTTTCAACCTGGCCAAGGATGCGTATAATGGCCACATTCTCAGCACCAAGTAATACCAAAAAATATCAGGGAGCGTTCAATACCCATGCAACATTTTGAAGTGAACTTTGACGGTTTAGTTGGCCCAACCCACAATTATGCAGGCCTTTCATTCGGTAATGTTGCCTCATTGAGCAATGCAAAAAGTAGTTCCAGCCCAAAATCAGCTGCGAAGCAAGGGCTTGCCAAAATGAAAGCATTGCAAGCAATGGGCATGGTTCAGGGCGTACTAGCACCGCAGGAGCGCCCTGATATTTATGCACTTCGCCGGCTTGGTTTTCAGGGCAGCAACGAGCAAGTATTGCGCAAGGCAGCCGCGGAAGCGCCAGCTATTTTCCGAGCCTGCTGCTCCGCCTCAAGTATGTGGACCGCTAATGCAGCAACTGTATCACCAAGTGCCGATACTATGAGTGGCCGTGTTCACTTTACACCAGCCAACTTAACCAATAAATTCCATCGCTCCTTAGAGCCGCAAACAACAGGCCGTATTTTGCAGGCCATGTTTGCCAATTCACGCTATTTTGAACATCATCAACATTTGCCAGACAATGAACACTTTGGTGATGAAGGTGCCGCTAATCATACGCGGTTTTGCCATGAGTATGGCAACGCCGGCGTAGAGCTATTTGTATACGGCCGTTACGCTTTTGATAGCAGTAAGCCAGCACCACAACAATACCCTGCGCGGCAAACCTACGAAGCTTCCGCAGCCATTGCTCGCTTGCATGGCCTTAGCGATGAGAATGTTGTGTTCATGCAACAGAATCCTGCCGTAATTGATCAAGGTGTATTCCATAACGACGTGATTGCAGTGGGCAATCAAAACGTGATGTTCTATCACGAACAAGCATTTTTGCATGAGCAGCAAGGTTTCGCGGAGCTTGAGGCGAAGCTTGGCCAACCAATGCACTTCATTAAGGTGCCAACCAGTGCTGTAAGTGTTGAAGATGCAGTAAAAACCTATTTATTTAATACCCAATTAATTACCCTTAAACCCGGCCACATGATTATTATTGCGCCTACAGAGTGCGAAGAACACCCGGGAGTAAAAGCGTACTTAGAAAGCCTAATCGCCGGTAATACGCCGATTAAAGATGTACGTTTCTTTGACGTAAAACAAAGCATGCGTAACGGTGGTGGCCCTGCATGCTTAAGATTACGGGTTGCCCTTAATGACCAAGAGTTAGCCGCCGTGAATCCACATGTAATTCTTACCGATGCGCTGTTCTCGCGCTTAAATCAATGGGTAGATAAACACTACCGTGATGAACTTTCCAGCGATGATCTTATTGACCCGAGCTTACTGGATGAATCACGCACCGCACTTGATGAATTAACGCAGATTTTACACCTAGGATCGGTATATCCGTTTCAACAGGATTAATATTCCCATAAAAAAACCGGGCGTTAGCCCGGTTTTTTTACTTTAAAATTGGCGTTCACTGTGCAGCTGTAGAGTAGTTTTTAATTTCTGCGCCAGCATCTTGGAATAACTGCAATAAGCCAAACTCATCACCTAAGTGAGCTGCGCCCACCGCAATCATACGAATAGCCGAATCAGTTTCATCTAACATCGTTTGCAACCTCGCAAACCAAGCCAAATTGCGCTGCCATAAAAGTGCCTCAAGCTGGCGTTCATTCATACTATCACGCACCAGCAGCATAAGTTCTTGTAAATCCCCAGCCCGCCAGGCATCAGCCAACATAGTGATTTCAGCTGCTCCGTTGTGCAATGATTCCAGTAATTCTTCAATCGCTTCTGTAACGGATTGTTCATTGCCAGTTCGCAACGCATCAATTTGGTTTTGTGCTGTTTCAAAGCCAAACATAGGTGTATTCTGCGCAACCGCCCATTGTATCAGTTGTGCTTCCGAACCGTATTCAACATCAAAGCCTTCGGTTAACGCTAATTGCATTAACACCATAATCTCCATTAGCCATGGTTCCAGATTATTAAAGGCGCCAGCTACAATGCCATGCTCGGATAAGGAAGTTTCAAAACGCTGCCAAAGCTCAGGCTCAACCTGAGAGGATAAAGTGGTTGCAGACGCACCTTGCTGAAAGAGTAACAATGCAGCGCGTTGCAGCTCATCTGGTGAGAGTTCAAACCACACCTCTGCACTCTCACTAAAGGCTTGCTTACTCTGCTTGGATAATTGCATATCAGGCTCGCCAATATGAATTGTTCCAAGCACCCACCATTGTTGTTCTCCATAACTCACCTTATACAGAACCTCTGCATAAGTAGGTGTGCTAAATAAAACAACTAGGAGTAAAGCAAATGCTTTCACAAAACCCATTAATCGCCCTCATTGTAGAGCTCTGGATTGGTACTCTCTTGGTCATCTTCCGCTCTTGCAGTGTCGTTTCGTGCTGCATCGAGCCGATCAAGATACGCTTGGTTAATATCACCCGTTACATATACACCATTGAATACCGATGTTTCGAACTCTTTAATGTTAGGGTTTTCTGAACCTACTGCGGCAATTAAATCGCTGAGCTCCTGATAAATAAGACCATCTGCTTTAATAATCGCCGAGATCTCATCTACTTCTCTACCATAGCCAATCAATTCATTCGCGCTTGGCATATCAATACCAAACACATTTGGGTAACGAATTTCCGGCGCCGCAGAAGCAAAGTACACTTTGTTCGCGCCTGCTTCACGAGCCATTTCAATAATTTGTTCAGATGTAGTGCCACGTACAATAGAATCGTCAACCAGCAACACGTTCTTACCCTTAAACTCGGCACCAATCGCATTTAGTTTACGGCGCACTGATTTACGGCGCTGAGTTTGCCCAGGCATGATAAATGTGCGGCCGATGTAGCGATTTTTTACAAACCCTTGGCGGTAGGGAATGCCCAATACGCGAGACATCTCCAGCGCGATATCACAGGCGGTTTCCGGAATCGGAATAATCACATCAATATCTAAGTGAGCAAAATCACGTTGGATTTTTTCGCCCAACTTACGGCCCATGTTAATTCGGCTTGCGTACACAGAAACACCATCAATAAATGAATCCGGACGTGCAAAGTATACATATTCAAAAATACAAGGGTTGTGCACTGGGTTGGCCGCACATTGCTGGCTATAAAACTCACCTTCCTCAGTAATATAGATGGCCTCGCCCGGCTCTACATCGCGCTCATACTTGAAGCCAGTACCATCAATAGCCACACTTTCTGAGGCCACCATATATTCGGTGCCTTGCGGTGTTTCCCGCTTACCGAGCGCCAATGGCCGAATGCCATGCGGATCACGAAATGCTACCAGCCCGTGGCCAATAATAACGGCCACAACGCCATAGGCACCGCGTACTTGTTCGTGAACTCGGCTAATTGCACCAAACACATCATCTTTGCTTAATTCAAGCTGCTTTGTTTCCATAAGCTCATAAGCAAAAATATTCAGTAATATCTCGGAATCTGATGACGTATTAATGTGCCGGCGAGCCTTCTCGAACAATGCCGCCTGCAGCTCTGCAGCATTAGTAAGATTACCGTTATGCGCCATAGCAATACCAAACGGCGAGTTAACGTAGAACGGTTGCGCTTCAGCAGAACTGCTAGTTCCGGCCGTTGGATAGCGCACGTGGCCGATGCCCATATTACCGCTCAAACGACGCATGTGGCGCGTATGAAAAACATCACGCACCAGGCCGTTCGATTTACGTAGGCGCAGCGTTTGGCCATCAATCGTCATGATACCTGCAGCATCTTGTCCCCGATGCTGCAGCATCGTCAAACCATCGTAGAGCGCTTGATTAATTGGTTGATTCCCTACGATCCCGACAACACCACACATGCTAAACCCTCTTGATATTTACTCCGGCTGTAAAAAGCTCGAAGTATTTTGCAAATAGTCAAAGAACCACTGAATATAAATACTGAAATGCGGAATTAATGTTGAATTGGCCCACCATTCATTTTGGGCGATGGGTGTAAAAGAATCGGCAAAGAATAGTAAAGCGCTTACGATCAGCACACCACGCAAGGCGCCAAAGATTGAGCCCAAAACACGATCTGTTCCGGTTAAGCCAGTTTTTTCAACCAGCTGCCCCATTATGTAGGTAACAAGAGCGCCTACAATAAGCGTGGCTACAAATAGAATGGCAACGGCTACACCGTTGCGAACCATCATATCGTTGATACCCGAGAGGTGCACACCGAGGTTTGCATAAAATTGGCTAGCGATAAAAAAGGCGGCGATCCACACGCCCAAGGAAAGCGCTTCACGAACGAAACCGCGCACGAGGCTAACTAAGATAGAGAGTGCTATCAAAGCTAAAATTGCGTAATCAATCCATTCCATATTATTCACCCGAATGGCAGGAATTTGCGCGGCATTCTATCAGAAACACAACGTATTTGTCCGCAGTTAATTTCGCCAATTACTGCTCCGCTGGTCGATATTCAACAACTCTGCCGCTTAGGCCTGATAGCTCTTGCAACTCGGCTAGTTGGCGCTGTAATTTATCTGCATCTACATCGGGCCCTACCATCAACAGCGTAAGCGTATCACCACTACTATTGAGTGCTTTGCGGCTATATGCTGGGTAACCTGCGCTACGTAACTCGGTAACAATTTCAGCTACTCGCTCAGCATTGCGAAAGGCACCTAATTGAATAACCCAGCCTTCGCTCAATTCTTGTGCAGAACTTTCACTTGTGGCTACTGGTGCGCTGGTGCTTTCTGGGGCTACGGATGCTTCTTGCGGCTCTTGCACTTGCAACGAATCTTCGTTAATAACAATCGCATTCCGCTCTGAGCGTTCACGGAAATCGCTGGGGAAATCTGGGTATTGGATTTCGGATTCAGAAGCAGGCCGTAATGGGCTTACCTGAAAATCCTCCTCGGGCACATAATTCTTTCCCGATAATAAATCAGGAAGAATAATGACAGCCAAGGCAAACACAATTAAGGTACCAATAATTCGATTTTGTAATGCACTAGCCACTACGATTACCCCTATTCACTACACTTGAACTGTTATCAACCTGCAGTAACAACATCCTGTACCGCTGCTACTGTTAAAAACGAACCAAAGCATACTATAACACTATCTTTGCTGGCGTCAGCTGTTGCCTGTGTAAACGCTTCGGCAGGAGTAGTAAATAATGTGCATTCACTTGCTGCTGGCAAGGCGCCAGCGAGTTGTTCTGCGTTAGCACCTCGCTCACCTGGAAGGCTCGCCAAGTACCAATGCTTAACGAGCGCTTGCAGTGCCGCTAGTGTGGCTTGGTGATCTTTATCCCTCAGCATGCCGCATACGGCATAAATAGGTTGCTGTGGAAAGCGGATGGCCAGTTCTTGCGCTAAATAGCTGGCCGCTTGCGGATTATGCGCAACATCAAGAATAACCGTAGGCGCACTAGCAACCTGTTGCATTCTGCCGGTTAACGTTGCCGTTTGCAGACCTTTTATAACGTGCTCTCGATTAATCGTTAACCCACTCAACTGCATAGCCGCAAGAGCTGTAATTGCATTCACGAAAGGTAGGCTTGGCAACGGAAGATTTTTCCAAGTATCAATTGGGCCTATAAAATCAAACTCGCGTTCACTTCGTGCAGCGGAAAAATCTTGATTCACGCAAGATAATTGCGCACCAATTGATTTGGCATGCTGCAGTAATCGTTGGGGAGGCTCTGGTTCACCGCATATTGCTGGCTTTGCGGCACGAAATATACCAGCTTTCTCAAAACCGATATCTTCGCGGTTATCACCAAGAAACTCGATATGATCAATTCCTACGCTGGTAACAATCGCAACATCAGGTTCGATAACGTTTACTGCATCTAATCGGCCACCTAAGCCAACTTCCAAAACAATAACTTGAGGTTGCAGCTGCTGGCACAACCAAATAGCTGCCAACGTGCCAAACTCAAAATACGTTAAGCTGATTTCGCCGCGAGCTTGTTCAATCGCATGAAACGCCTGTGCATGTTGCGCCGCATTCAGTTCAGCACCATTGTAGCGCACACGTTCTTCGTAACGATGGATATGCGGCGAGGTATAACAGGCAACTGAATACCCAGCAGCAAGTAAGATTTGTTCTAGGTAACGTACTGTTGAGCCTTTACCATTGGTTCCAGCTACAGTGATCACGGTGGCCGCAGGGGTAAGCATCTGCAGCTTTTGCGCAACAGCTTGCACGCGGGTTAGGCCCATATCAATCGGCCGATGGTGGATATTCTCGAGGTATTCAAGCCACTGCTGCAGGCTCCATTGAGCCTGCATTTCAGAAGTGATGTTCAAAGGTTACGCTCACTCTACTGGCGATTCTAGTTCCGCGTTTACCGTAGGAAGGTTTTGCAGTTTAGTGAGAATACCTGCTAACCGATCTCGCATTTCGCGACGATCAACAATCATGTCAATAGCGCCATGATCAAGCAAGAATTCTGCTCTTTGGAAGCCTGGTGGCAACGTTTCACGCACCGTTTGCTCAATTACACGCGGGCCAGCAAAACCAATCAATGCATTTGGCTCGGCAACGTTAATATCGCCTAACATCGCCAAACTTGCAGAAACGCCACCCATCGTAGGATCGGTTAACACTGAAATGAACGGAATACCTTCCTCACTCATTTTTGCCAGTGCTGCAGACGTTTTTGCCATTTGCATTAATGAAAGCAACGCTTCTTGCATGCGCGCACCACCCGATGCAGAAAAGCACACCAAGGGAATTTTTTGTTCCAAGCAAACTTCGGCGGCTTTCACAAAACGAGCGCCCACCACAGAGGCCATCGAACCACCCATAAACTTAAATTCAAAGGCAGTAACACAAATCGGCATTCCTTTAAGAGAGCCGCTCATGGCTACTAAGGCATCTTTTTCACCGGTTTGCTTTTGCGCTGCGGTAAGGCGATCTTTATACTTTTTGGTATCTTTAAACTTTAAGCGATCTTGCGGCTCAAGTTCGGCACCCAGCTCTTGCCGGTTCTCAGCATCTAGGAATGCATCTAAGCGTTCACGGGCAGATAGCCGCATATGATGGCCGCATTTCGGGCACACGTGCAGATTACGCTCAAGATCGGCGCGGTATAAAATCGATTCGCAACCTTCACATTTACTCCAAACTCCCTCTGGAATATTCTTCTTTTTACTTGATTGCGGTTTCGCAAGAATTCGTTCAATCCAGCTCATAAGAACTCAATCTCTCCCGATGCTTAATGCATCGTTTAGGTTAAATCACCGGTATCGGGTGCATATTAAAGCACAAACTGCAGCGATAGTGCAGCAACAAGTGGTCTAAGCACTAATCCTGGGTCGGTAAAAATAATGGTCCCAACGGGCTTTTCGGTATTCCGCACTGCTCTGGGTAATGCACTTTTACTAAATATAAACCATGTGGCTTTGCCGTAGCTGCAGCTAAATCACGGTTGCGCAGGTGCAATAGTTCTGCCAACCAAGTTTCCGGCTGTTCGCCTTTGCCGATCAGCAACAATGAGCCCACAATATTACGCACCATGTGATGCACAAACGCATTCGCTTGTATATCCACCACCACATAATCACCCAGCCGCTCTACATTTACAAAATGTACATTGCGAAAAGGGGTTTTCGCTTGGCAGTGCGATGCCCGAAACGAGGTGAAATCTTGCTCACCCACCAGCGCCTGCGCTGCTTTGTGCATCCGATCAGCATCTAAGGGATAAAAAATATGCGTTACACCGCCATTGAGAATACCCGCTCGCAATGGTGAATTATAAATAATATACCGATAGCGGCGAGCTGTGGCGCTAAAGCGAGCATTGAAATCATCGCTAACACTCGCCTGCCAACGCACCGCGATATCGTTCGGCAGCTTTGCATTCGTGCCAAGCGTCCACGCGCGTTCATCACGCACTGCTTGGGTATCAAAATGCACCACTTGGCCGGTAGCATGAACCCCCGCATCTGTTCTACCAGCACAAGTTACTGTAATAGGTTCAGCGGCTAAGCTGCTCAATGCCTTTTCTAACCGTTCTTGTACGCTAGGTACTTCTTGTTGACGCTGCCAGCCATAATAATTCTGGCCGGCATACTCTACTCCGAGCGCAATTCGCATTATTTCTCTTTATTCCTTACTTTTCTGCTGATTCACTTTCGCTAGTAATTGCTCAGCTTCTTGCTGTAACTCGGCATCGGCCATTGGCATTACTTCTTCAAGTGCCGCAGTGGCTTCATCGAACTCGCCCATTTCTAGGTAAGCGCGCGCCAAATCAATTTGCGCCGCCAGCTCTTCCCGCGCAGCTTGTTCAGCCTCTTCCGGTGTTTGCCCTGGGTCGATATCACTATCCGCATCAGCATCGGCTTCCGCTTCATCAATAATTTCATCGATATCACGAAAATCCGTTTTGTTTACTGCAGTAGTATTTGCGCTATCACCTGCATCGTTCTGATCAGCGCTGGCTTCTTCTTGCTTTTCTGCTTTAGCAGCAGATGTTTTACTATCGGCCAAGTACCGTGCCGCAGCTTTCGGATAAGGAGCATCATCTACGCTATCTTGTTTGCGACGCTTACCGAACAGAACCGCCGTTAATAAAATTAAGATCACCAACGCCAAGATAGCGAGCAGCCATCCTGTTTGCCCCTGCTGTTGCCAATACTGGGAAACCTTGCTGGTAACAGATGCCGTGCGGTTTTGCTCTATTTCTCTTAATTCTTGTAGCGCAGCAACGGCGCTATCTCGGCTTTCTTGCGCAGACGTAAGCTCTACCTCAGCGCGTTCCAACTGTTGTTGTACCTCATCATAGCGAGATTGCCAATCCGCTAATTCATCTTGCAAGCGCCCTACTCTAGTTCGCTCTTCAGCAAGTTCACTTTCCGCTAAAGCTAGCTCCTCAGATTTACGGGTAAATTCTTCATCAGTAAAATCAAAAGCAATTTCGGTTAGTGAACCACCAAGCTTAGGAATCATTCGTTTGCGCGCATTCTCAGCATGGGTTGCGCGAATTTGGTTTGCTGTTGGTAACGTAAGCATCACGCCAACAGGCAACACATTGATTTCATCATCAACTACCACATCCAAATTCAAATCAACGATGGCAGCCATAGTTTGATAAATGCTAACGCTACGGTCTGGATGAATTCGGTTTGCGATCACCCAAATCGTATCGGCTCGTGTTGTGGGGCCATATTGATTGGCTCTTACCTCGGCGGAACTGGCTGGCTGCGCGGTTTCCTCTGTATCGCTAAGAGCTAACGCTTGGGAATTGAATGCGCTAGCCGCGATCATCGATGCCAGCAACACGACACAGCCGAAGCTGGCGAACTTGTGCTTAACGAACCTTGCGGTTGTATTATTTTTACCGAGCGGCTGTTTATTGTTCATTTTTTATTTTCCCGCTGATTATTTTTCGCTGATGAATGAAACATAAATTGTGAGTTAACTAACTTATATCGAAGTGGATTAAATTAAAACAGCTTTAATCCACCCGATACCCGTGCTCACCAATAATCACGTATTAGGTGCTCGGCAATTTGCACACTGTTGGTTGCCGCGCCTTTGCGAATGTTATCGGCAACAACCCACAAATTTAAGCCGTTAGGATGAGTATAATCTTTCCGTACTCTACCTACATACACTGCATCATTGCCAGATGCTTCACTTACTTGTGTAGGGAACTCTGCATTTTGCTCACGGAATTCAATGCCTTCGGCTTGCGCAAGAATGGCTTTCACTCGATCCACATCAACTGGCAAGCGAGTTTCTAAATGCACTGCTTCTGCATGCCCGAAGAACACCGGAACCCGCACTGCGGTTGCGTTCACCATAACCGTATCATCACCAAGAATTTTCTGGGTTTCCCAGTGCATTTTCATTTCTTCTTTGGTGTAATCATTATCAAGAAACACATCAATTTGCGGTATCGCGTTAAAAGCAATTTGCCGGCTAAATTGTTCCGGCTCTGCGGGCAAACCATTTAGCAGTTTTGATGTTTGCTGCGCCAACTCATCCATCGCCGAGGCGCCAGCCCCAGAAACTGATTGGTAAGTGCACACATTAATGCGATCAATGCCAAACTCGTCGTAAATAGGCTTCAGGGCAACGAGCATTTGAATTGTTGAGCAATTTGGGTTGGCGATGATATTCCGATTACGAAACTCGGCAATAGCATGCGCATTCACTTCTGGAACCACCAAAGGGATATCGGGTTCGTAGCGAAATTGGCTGGTATTATCGATTACTACACAACCGGCATCAGCGGCGCGCGGTGCGTAAATTTCCGAAATGCTGCCACCAGCTGAAAAGAATGCTATTTCTACTTGGCTCCAATCGAAGGTTTCCGCATCTTCCACGGTAATCTCTTCGCCACGAAAACTAATATCGCTGCCAGCAGAACGGCTGCTCGCCAAGGGGTATAATTTTTTTACCGGGAAATTACGTTCCTCCAAACACTCAATCATTTGTTTGCCAACTAACCCCGTGGCACCCAACACCGCAACATTTACTTCTATGCTCATTTAAACCCCTCGAACAGATATTGAATTTTCGGCTACTGCCAGAATATGCGCACTATTTTAGCGCTTTTGCGAGAAATATGCAGGGAAATCATCGGGAAATTGCTTACTTCGCGAATCAACAGCATATTCTAAGTAATTCGAAAGCCGAGTTGCTGTAATTGCGCTAGGGCGGTGGGCGAACCACTAATCCGTTGCGCCGATAATTCTCTGCGTAACCGATACTCTTTGCGTAATTGATCAAAGCCCGTAACAGTTAAGCCATGCTTACGAAACTCTCGATCATCCTCGATGATATTATAAACACCATGCACTAATCGGCTGATATCGGTTTGTGCCAGCGGCGGCTGGATATGCTGCGTATCCGCCAAGGCAGGAGGTAATACCGCCTGCTCTTCTATAGGTGCACAACACCAGTTGAAGTGGCGATGTAACGCTGTATACAAACGAAAACTGCCACGAATTTTTCCTTCAACGCTGTGCCCGGCAATATGCGGGGTAGCAATCGCAACTAAATTCACTAAATCGGCGTTCACCTTAGGCTCTTCTTCCCATACATCCAGCACTACATGCAGATCACCGCGCCCCTGCATGCGCTTAAGTAACGGTTGGTTCGCAACCACCCCGCCGCGGCTTGCATTAATAAGAGTAGCTCCAGGCATTAATGCCTCGATTTTAGCCTCATCAAGTAAATGCCAGGTGTTGTCATCCCCTACTTTCGTAAGGGGAACATGACAGCTCACAAGATCAAAGCTGCCAAGCTCGCTCCAATCACTATAGGCCAACGCCACTCCTGCACGCTGTAACGGCGGATCAATGAAAGCTACCTGCATACCTAGAGCTGTTAAGCGCTGCGCTACTTGCATGCCGGTATTACCAGCGCCTACTACCAACGCGCGCTTGCCACGCCAATCAATTGTGGCGCGCTCAGCAACGTACAAGGCAGCACTCAGTACATATTCACCCACAGCTATCGCATTGCAACCAGCTGCGTTTGCAAAACCAATATTGCGCTCGGCTAAGGCAAAGGTATCAACATGATCGGTACCAATGGTTGCCGTGCCCACAAAGCGTAAGTTCGGCGCGCGATCGAGTAGCGCATCATCAATACGGGTAACAGAACGCACCAGCAATACTTCAGCCGCAGCAAGTTGCGCATCGCCGATGCTTCGGCCACTATAAAAACTCAGCTGTTGCTGCTCACCATTACAGGCACCAAATAGCGTATTGGCAGCCGGTAAATTTTCGTCAATTAAAAAGTGCATTGCTCCTCGCAAAACCGATGCTAACTGCTCGATCAAATTCTTGGTGTGTGCCGCAGCGCAGGAAGCGTTGGCATAAAACCGAAGGCCATCATAGTTACAAAAAAACCGCAGTGTTCAAACAATTCGTTATGAATGTTTGAAAAACTACGGTTTTTAACAGTGCTTCGCAACTAAATCAGCGAGCACTTCAGCGAAAAGTAATGCTATTGCCAGTATCTGTGCCCGCGTTCAGCAAAGAACTCTATGCTATTTACTTGGCAAACTTCTTAAACACCAGTGAAGCATTTG
>NZ_JBLRWZ010000026.1:0-36750 GCF_047920995.1 Aliidiomarina sp. | reverse complement strand
CGGAAGGTATTCAGGTTTCACTAATACGGCCGGATAATTATTTGTCCTATATTTATCCGCTTATTCGTGAGCATACCGAGCAAACGCTGGCTGAACTTTACCAGGCTCAAATATCACCTGAATTGCGAGCTATCATGCATGAGCGTGAGGGTGTGTATCAGTACGAGCGGAAAATTGATCGTGATGGTAGTAGAGAGCAAGCATATGCTTTCCTAAAGCCACTGCCCGATTATAATTTAACGGCGGTGGTAATGCGTAGCCGCACGAAAGTGATACATGAATGGTTGTATAGTTTATTAATTCCATTTGCCGTGTTGCTGTCGGCATACCTTGCACTATGGTTTGCGGCTCGCAGAGCTCAAGGTTATCTGCGCACTGCGGAACATGAGCTCAATGTTCGGCAAAGTGCTTTAGTTCAATCGTTGGAGCGCTATGGCAAGCTTACAGCGCTAATCCCCGCTGGCGTTTATCAATTGCGAATCCGGGATGATGGCGCGCGAGAATTTTATTATTTGAGCCCGCGTGCTCGAGCGATGCTTGGTATCCCCGCGGCAATGCCGTTGAGCGAAACACTTGATTATGCGGTAGACCTTATTCATCAAGATGATATTGAAAGCTTTGTTGAAACCGAGGAATCAGCGATCCAAAGAGGAGTGCCCTTTACGTGGCAAGGCCGTTTGAATGTGAACAACGATTTGCTGTGGGTGAATATTCACTCTCGCCTAGGTGAAAGCGATGCCTCTGGTAATTTATGGCATGGCGTGATGTTGGATATTACTGAGCAGCAGCGGTCCCAGCAACAAATTGAAGAGCTATCTTACTACGATGCGCTTACTCACCTGCCTAACCGTGCGCTTCTACATGAGCGTATTGGTACAGCACTCGTGCATGCCAAGAAAAAACATCGCTATGGTGCATTACTATCGATCGACCTCGATAACTTCAAGATACTTAACGATAGTCTTGGTCAAGAAGAGGGGGATCGGGTTTTAAGCGCGGTGGGCGAACGGTTTTTAGATCTCGTGTCGAGTGAGGACACGGTTTCTCGTGTTACGGCTGATGAGTTTGTGCTGCTGTTAGCAAGCGCTGGCGATAGCGAGCAAGCCGCGCTGAAGCATGTTTTGGAGCTCACTGACGCACTTAATAACGCAATGTTACAGCCGTTCGTACTTGCCAAAGATTCTTACATATTAACCGTAAGTATTGGCGTTACTCTGATCACGCCTACAGCCGAAAGTGTTGAGCGTTTGCTACAGCAGGCTGACCAAGCAATGTTTGAGGCAAAAGACGCGGGGCGTAATACTTGTGTTATTTTTGATGCAGATATCGAAGCACGTATGAATGCCCGCCTTGAATTACAGCGTGATTTACATCGCGGCATTTTGAATGATGAACTAGAGTTGCATTACCAACCGAAGGTAAATCGTTACAGCGAAACAGTTGGTGTAGAGGCGCTTGTTCGATGGCGGCACCCGATTCGTGGCATGATCGCTCCTGGTGAATTTATAACCGTAGCTGAACAATCAACGGATATAATTTTGCTGGGGAGTTGGGTGTTACGAAAGGCCTGCTATAAGCTTGTTGAATGGGCTGATCATGAAATTCGCCACGATTGGACCATGTCGGTGAATGTAAGCGTGAAACAATTACGCGCCGATAATTTTGTAGAACAGGTACTGAGTATTATTGAGGAAACGGGCGTACGCTCAGATAAACTTATTCTGGAAATAACGGAATCTATGTTGATTGGTGATACGGAGCATGCGATCCGTAAAATGCTCGCGTTACGTGAGCGCGGCGTTCGCTTTTCACTCGATGATTTTGGTACTGGCTATTCAAACTTAAGCTACTTACAGCGTTTACCACTTGATCAACTGAAAATCGATCGCTCCTTTGTTTCGTCTCCTAATGCTACTCCAGAAGAGGTGCGTACTCACCGCAAACTTACCAAAAGCATTATCTCTTTGGGGCACACACTCGATTTGATTGTGGTGGCTGAAGGTGTAGAAACGGAGGAGCAGTTCAATATTTTATTAGAGCAGGGCTGCGATATTTTTCAAGGGTATTACTTTAGCCCACCAGTGCGATCAGCAAAGCTATAACAACGCCGGTCGAGCAAAGTAGAAACCCTGTAGTAAATCGCACTCGATATTCTTCAAAAACTCACCTTGCTCTTTGGTTTCAACTCCTTCCGCCACAACCGCAAGGCCCAGGTGATGGGCCATAGTAATTAGGCCTTGTACAATCGCACAATCTTCACGATTGTTAGGCAAATGCTGCACAAAACTGCGATCAATTTTGATTTTGTCGATCGGCAGGTAGCGCAGATAGCTTAAGCTAGAGTAACCCGTACCAAAATCATCAATAGCTACGCGAACGCCTAAGGCACGAATCTTTTGCAGAATATCGATGGTACGTTCAGCGCCCAGCACCAGCACGCTCTCAGTTACCTCCAGTTCAAGCATTTCTGCTGGCAAGCCACTTTTTTGTAATGCACTAATTACCTCATCAAGGAAGCTGGCGCGACGAAATTGTAACGGTGAAATATTTACTGCGAGGTTCATACTTTTTTTGTGTTTTTGATTCCAAGCAGCAATTTCTTTGCAGGCTCGATGCAGTACTTGCTGGCCAATGGCAATAATTTGCCCAGTTCGTTCCGCTAGTGGAATAAAAGCACAAGGCGCGATCATTCCGCGAGTAGGATGACACCAACGTATAAGTGCCTCATAGCCACTGGTAATGCCTGTTTCACTAGCAACAATAGGTTGGTAATGGATAACGAACTGCTTTTGCTCAATTGCCTCCGCTATATCCAAACGCATGGCCGTGTACTCAGTGCCAATTAATGCAGTTTCGCCCTCATACCAATGCCACGTGTTACAGCCTTGGCGTTTTGCCTCACTCATCGCAATATCAGCTTGTTTAATGATCTCAGCAGCGTTGCGCGTATGTTGAGTAACGCTGCTAATACCGATACTCGCACTCAGTGCAAGCTGATGCCGACCAATTTGAAATGGCTGTGTGAGTGCCTGCAGAATTTCCTCCGCTACCTTAATAGCGAATTGCTGATTGTGTAAACTAGGCAATAAAACCACAAACTCATCTGCCGCTAACCGGGAAACGGTATCTTGTTTACATGTGCAGGAGAGTATGCGTTCAGCAACGGCTGCAAGTAATTCATCACCCACTTCATGGCCCAAGCCTTCGTTGATCGAACGGAAATCGTCTAAATCGATGTAAAGAACAGCAAACCCTGCGCTTTCTGCATGGCTGCGCTTCAGTTCGTTGTTTAAACTTTGCTCAAAATAAGTGCGGTTCGGTAATCCAGTTAAGGTATCGTGCGTGCGTTGATTTTCTAAATACTCTTTCTGCTCAACCTGAACTGTAATATCGCGCCCAATTCCAAACACTCCCACCACCACATGATTAATAATGATCGGTAAGATGGTTATCGCGAGCCAAAATTGACCATTGTTGGCGTGTACGGCCGCTACTTCCAAGCTTTGAGGTTCACCAGTTTTAGCTTTTTCAAACGCACTAATAGCCAAAGGCTGATATTCATCAATAATAAATGTGCTGTAGTGTGTACCGAGCATTTGCCTTTCGGGGAATCCAGAAAGCTTGGTAGTCGCATCGTTAGCTGCTACGAAATTACCGTTCATATCGAGCTCAAAAACAGCATCAGGATGGTTACGGAACAAGGAGGCATAGCGTTCGTTCAATTCATTACGAAGGGTATGTTCACGTTGGTGATCAAAAGCCAGAGCGATCATGCTGGCCGCTCGCTTAATAAGCTTTATTTCGCGTTCAGTAGGTTTGCGCGGTTCGCGGAAATAGGCGGAAAAAGTACCCTTGAGATCATTATTTGCACCTATTACCGGTGTAGCCCAACATGCTTTAAGTTGCTCTGCAGTGGCAACATGTTTAAATCTAGGACAAGTAGTGTCGGTAAGAAAGTTCTCTGTAATAGCAACCTTGCGCGAATGCGCCGCGATACAGCATGTTCCGCCGTTAGAAGCAACGTCAATTTGCTGTAATTCTTTTTGAAATTCTGCGGAAAAATGCACGCCACTGGCTAGGCTAAGAGTATTAGTGGCTTGGTCGTATTCCATGATGGCTACGATGGCTTCTGGAATGATACTTTCCACCCAAGCTACCATGGCTTGTAGGAGCTTGTCTCGGCTCGCATGTTGGCCGATCAACTCAAAAATTGTTTGTGTTGTAACTCTATTTTCCGGAGTTGATTGCATCAAATTTCGTTAAATAACCTTAATTTAAAGTGTTGACGGGATTTTGGGAATATACACCTGAACATTGATGAAAAAAGGAGATTTACACTATTTTATCATTAAAACGTGTTGATTTTTAATCATTTTAGAAGTTACTTAAAATCACAATTGACGGTGATGCTTTTTAGCGAATTGAAAAACAAAGCGAGAATCCAGCCTTGTAACTGTTTCGAGAATTTCCCTGAACTCCCACAATCAACGCCAAATTGTCGCGTTTCACCCACTTTCTCTTGTGTTGGGCGCTAATTTTTTGCACTCTTGTGCCACTCTATTGAAAACCTACATACTTATTGGCAAGCACCAAGAAGGAATACATCATGAAACTAATGCGTTTGTTCGCAGCAGCGGTAGCATTAACCGCAATGTCGTTCGCGGCATCAGCCGAATACCTACAAACAAAAATGAATTTTAATGAGCGCTTAAGTGGCACCGCTGAAACGCTCGTAGTTCTAGTGCCGGGTGATACAGAAGAGCTAGTTGTGCAGGGTTGGAGCCGAGATACTACTCAGCACGTAAACCGAGCCATGCAAGTAAGTGAGTTTACGGGTGCCGCAAAGCAAGAGTTGGTTGTTATCGCGCCAGCTGGCCTGAGTGAGCAGCGCGTTATTCTGATGGGTGTTGGTGTGCCTAGCGAATTAACTCGCGTAGTAGCCGAAGAAATGGGGGCAGCACTTGCAAACCATGTAAACGGTACCAAAGCTGAAACCATTCATATTGATTCACGTTTAGTTGCAGATGCCAAAGCCAACGCCGGTGTTGTAGCGGCTATGGCGCACGGTATTGATTTGCGTAACTATCGTTTTGATCGCTTTAAAAGCGAACCTGCGGAACGGCCAGCACAAACATTCGAATGGTTAGTGGCAAGTGATAGCGATGCCGCAAATCTTTATGCCGATCTTCGGGGCATTGCTGAAGGGGTGTTTTTGGCTCGTGAGCTCACCAATTTACCTGGCAGCACGGGATACCCAGCGGCCTTTGCAGAAATGGCGCGCGCTGAGCTCGAACCTTTAGGTATTGAGGTTACCATTCTTGGCCCAGAACAAGTGCGCGAGTTAGGCATGGGATCATTATATGGCGTGAGCCAAGGGAGCCAACACAAAGCACACTTGCTAGTTGCGCATTGGCGCGGTAGCGATGAGCAACCGATTGCGTTAGTTGGTAAGGGTAATACTTTCGATACCGGTGGTTACAACCTGAAAACAGCTTCGGCATCTATTTTGCGCATGCAAACCGATAAGGCAGGAGCTGCTGCAGTGGTAGGCACAGTAAAAGCTTTGGCGATTCAGAATGCGCCACTCAATGTAGTAGCGGTAGCACCACTTTCTCACAATCTGATTTCTGCAGAAGCGCAACTGCCAGGCGATGTGGTTACCGCTGGTGATGGTTCAACAATTGAAGTGGGTAATACAGATGCTGAAGGCCGGTTAATTTTAGCCGATGGTATTTGGTATGCGCGTGAGCACTTTAATCCTCGCGTAATTGCCGATATCGCTACCTTAACGGGTGCAAAAGTGGGCGCATTAGGTACTGCATACTCGGCCATTTTCAGTGAGCACGATAGTATTATTAATACCCTTCGTGATGCGGGTGAAAATACCAATGAATTAGTATGGCAGTTACCGCTAGGCCCTTATCCAGGAATTGTGAATAGCCGTATCGCGGATCGTATCAACACGGGTTCTCCAGGTGCCCAAGCCGGGGCAATATTCTTGCAGCATTTTGCTGGCGATACGCCTTGGGTGCACATTGATATGGCGGGTAATGCTTTCATTCAAAGCCCGCAGGGTATTCACCCAGAGGGCGCTACTGGCTATGGTGTGCGCTTGCTTACTGAATGGGTGAAACTGTACTCTGCTGAATAAGCGCATCTGGAAATATTTTCATGTATTATCAAAGCCTCGGCCGCGCCGGGGCTTTTTATTTTTTGCGGCGGCAATAATTGTTGTACATCGTTATTTAATATCGGTGAATGCAAGCTGCAACTGGTATTCCAAAGGAGCACAAACATGAGCCACGAAGTACAAGAAGGGTGTGTGCGCGTTGAAGAAAAAATGGCGCCATTCACCAACCAAGTTACTACATACAATCACCGTTGGTTAGCGGATGAGCCCGAAAGTGTGGGCGGTGCCGATGAGGGCCCCGCGCCGATGGAAATGGTGATGGCAGGGTTGGGTGCGTGTACCTCGATGACATTGCGCATGTATGCTAAGCGCAAAGAGTGGGCATTGGAGAAGGTTACCGTAGATTTACGCCATATTAAGGGTGAGAAGGGCGTGGAATCGATAGAGCGGCATATTCATATTGAGGGCAATCTTGATGATGAGCAGCGCCAACGGTTGCTGGAAATTGCCAATAAATGCCCAGTACATCGCACGTTAATGAATAGCCAACTAGCGATTCCTACCGAACTAGTAAAGTAGCTTTCGAATTGATTGAAAAACAGTAGCAAACGTATTTGCCAACAGGATTAGCAATGAATTTACTCCCTTGTGTAGAAGTTGAGCCGCAACAGCCAGCAAATGCGGCGATAATTTGGTTACATGGTTTAGGTGCGGATGGGCATGATTTCGAGCCCGTGGTGCCTCATTTACAGCTTACCAATGGTGTGCAGGCGCGCTTTGTGTTTCCGCATGCACCAAAAATGCCAGTAACTATTAATGGCGGTATGCAAATGCCTGCATGGTACGATATTTTGGAGATGTCTATTGATCGTAGCGTTGATGAGAAACAGCTAAGAGCTTCTGCTCAGCAAACCATAGCATTAATTGAACGGGAAATTGCGCGCGGTATTCCAGCGCATCGCATTGTGCTTGCTGGCTTTTCCCAAGGTGGTGCGGTGGCGTACGAAGCGGCACTTACATACGATAAAAAGCTTGCCGGCATCATGTGCCTCTCTACGTATTTAGCAACACATGCTTCAATACAGCCGAATGTAGCGCAGCAGGGCACGCCTATTCTTATCCACCATGGCAGCCAAGATCCGGTGGTGCCGGTGCAGCTCGGTGAGCAAGCAAAGGCTTGGTTGAGTGAGCGAAACTACCCGGTAACCTATAAAACCTACCCAATGGCGCATCAAGTATGCGCCGAGCAGCTGCAAGATATACGCGCATTTTTACAGCAGGTACTAACAGCCTAACGGCTTGCACTCGTTAATCTTTGCACGCATAGTTGATGTATTAAAAAACAGATAAGAGGGAACACCCATGCGATTCTCATCCACAAACACGAACCGGCAGCGGCAGCGCGGGCCTCATCTATGGCTACAAGCGCTCTTTGTGAGTTTGTTGTTAGCTACAGGTATTGCAGCAGCGCAAGCGGAAACGCAAGCCTCAAAGTTTACTGCTGAAGATATTTTTGCACTTGAATGGGCTAATGATGTGCAGGTTAGCCCTGATGGTAGGCAGATTATTTATGTGCGCCACAGCAACGATATTATGAACGATAGCACTCGCCGTAGCTTATGGTTAGTGGATGTGCGTAGTGGTGAGAAAACTCCACTATTTGCCGATGGGCACCAGTATAGTAGCCCACGTTGGTCTGCTGATGGTAAGCGCGTTGCTTTTATTAGTAACATGAGCGGTAGTTCGCAAATTCATGTGCATTGGCTAGAGCAAAATAAAACCGCGCGTATTACTGATGTACGGCGTGGTATAAGCAATCTAACTTGGGCACCTGATGGCAAGCATATCGCCTTCAGTATGGAAGTATTGGCGCCTACCACAGATTTTGCTCGTTCGGTATATCGGCCAACACGGCCAGAGGGCGCCAAATGGTCTGAACCAGCTATCATTGTGGAGCGCACCTATTACCAAGCAGATGGCCGCGGTTTATTAGATAGTGCGTATCGCCAGCTCTTCGTGGTAAGCGCTGAAGGAGGCGCCGAGCGCCAACTTACCAGCGGTAATTACAACCATGGTGGCCAACTTGCTTGGGTACCTGATAGCAGCGCAATCGTATTTTCTGCAAACCGCCGCGATGATTGGGAATACCACACACTAGAAGCGAACTTATTTAAGGTATCGTTAGAGAATGCAGAGCTTACGCAAATCACCCACACTGCGGGCCGTGAATACGCTCCAAGCTTTTCTCCTGATGGCCGCAGCTTAGCCTTCCTGCATAGTTCTGGAAAGCCAGAGCCTTATCGCAACGCCAAACTTCAGGTGATGAACTGGCGTTCACATGGGAATGATCCTGAAATTACTGAATTGCTTAGCGATTTTGATCGTTCAATAGAATCACCAAGCTGGCTGAACGCGAACACCATCGCCTTTCAATATGCCGATCGCGGCCGCCTAAAGTTAGCGCGGGTGGCAGCTCGAGGTGGGCGCCATACCGATTTAGTGAATGATGTAGGCACGGGTAGCAACGGGCGCCCATATTTAGGGGGGATGTTCAGTGCTTCTGGTAGTGGCGTACTCGCGTATACCCAAGCCAATGCGCATCGGCTTGGCAATGTAGCGGTATGGCAGGGTGGTGATTCTCGTGTGCTTACTCGATTGAATGAGAACCTGCTTGGCCAACGTGAGCTGGGTGAAGTGCATGAGTTTACTTATAACTCTAGCTACGATAACACCGAAATTCACGGTTGGTATATTACGCCTCCGGGTTTTGATGCGAATAAAGAATACCCGCTAATGGTAGAAATTCATGGTGGCCCTCATTTAGCCTATGGCCCGTATTTCGCTGCAGAATTACAGCGTTATGCAGCAGAAGGGTACATCGTGTTTTACAATAATTATCGTGGCAGTAGCTCGTACGGTTATGATTTCGCGATGCTGTTAAACAATAATTACTCTTCGCCCTACGATTTTGCCGATCATATGTCGGGTATTGATGCGTTAATCGAAAAAGGCTTTGTTGATGCTAATAACCTGTTTATCACCGGCGGCTCAGCTGGCGGTATTGCAACTGCATATGCGGTAGGCTTAACGGATCGCTTTAATGCCGCGGTAGCAACGAATCCGGTTATTAATTGGGTATCAAAAGTACTTACCGCTGATAGCTATGTAGGGCAAATAGCCAACCAATTCCCAGGCATGCCATGGGAAGAGCATGAGCATTATTGGCAGCGCTCGCCTTTGTCGTTAGTGGGTAACGTAACCACACCAACCTTAACATTAACGGGTGAAAGCGATCGCCGCACGCCGATCTCCGATAGTGAACAGTTCTATCAGGCACTTAAATTACGTGGTGTAGATACGGCAATGGTGCGGATTCCTGGCTCTTATCACGGCATTTCAAATCGCCCTTCACGTATGATTATGAAAATCGAACATGCATTGGCATGGTTTGAAAAATATAAGCAATAAACGCTGAATAACCATCAGCAAAACAAAGCCCGATGTTGCGAATCAACATCGGGCTTTTTTGTGCAATTATTTACCGTGGTGCTGGCGCAGTTAACTTAAAAAACTTTCGCCATATTCGGTAGCGGGTAAACCGAGGTGGCTGGCAATACTTTGGCCGATATCCGCAAAGCTAGCGCGGCGGCCAATGTTGCCGCCCGCTGCTGGAATTTCTAAATCGGGGCCAAAGCAGATTACGGGAATATATTCGCGGGTATGATCGCTTCCTGGCCAGGTAGGATCGCATCCATGATCGGCGGCAATAAATACCCGATCACCCGGTTTCAGAGCGGCAATTAGTTCTGGCAAGCGCTGATCAAAGGCTTCTAAAGCGCGCGCGTAGCCGGGCACATTTCGGCGATGGCCATACTCCATATCAAAATCTACGAAGTTTGGGAAAATGATACTTTGCTCTGGCGCCACCTGAATGGCGGCAAGAGTGGCGTTGAAAATGGCATCGTTGCCACTCGCTTTTACGCTTTGGGTAATCCCTTGATGGGCGTAGATATCAGCAATTTTACCAATGCTGATCACTTCACCGCCGGCCGCTACCAACTTATCCAGCACGGTGGGCGCCGGTGGCAGCACCGAGTAATCACGACGGTTTGCCGTGCGCTTGAAGTTGCTCGCTTCAGTACCCGCAAACGGCCGGGCAATCACTCGCCCTACACGTAAGTTATGCGCATCTAGCTTTTTTCGCGCGAGCTCGCACAGCGTGAGTAAGCGCTGTAAGCCAAAGCTTTCTTCATGCGCAGCAATCTGCAAAACACTGTCGGCTGAAGTGTAGATAATGGGTTTCCCGCTAGCGATATGTTCAGCGCCAAGCTTGGCAATAATTTCTGTACCCGAGGCGTGGCAATCGCCCAGAATGCCGGGTAAATCGGCTTCCGCGATGAGCTCGGCAATGAAATCGGCAGGAAATGTAGGCACGGTATTCGGGAAATAATGCCAATCGAACAGTACCGGTACACCGGCAATTTCCCAATGGCCACTGGGTGTGTCTTTACCACGGCTTAGCTCTTGAGCGTAACCGTATAGTGCACTTACTGGCCCATCGTATGTGAAGCCAGCTGGTTGTTCGCCACCACTTTCGGTAGCGAGCAAACCCAGCCCGAGCTTTTCTAAATTGGGTAGTTTTAACGGCCCTTGCCTACCTTCATCTGCCTTTCCTGCGGCACACGTAGCAGCGATGTGGCCAAACGTATTGGCCCCCACATCACCAAACTCCTTAGCATCGGCACTAGCACCAACGCCGAACGAATCAAGCATAAGAATAATTGCACGGGCCATTAGGTTACTCCCTAAACATCATTAGCAGTAAGTGTCTCATAAACCACTGGGTTTAGCTGTGGCAATGTTTTGCTTAGGCCAATCGATGCTTTCAATTCTACCGCCGCCGCTGCAGCGCTAAGTTCATCTTGCGCATGCACGAAAGCAAGTGGGCGATCACTATCAATGTAAGTGCCGATTGGCTGAATATCCGTAATGCCTACAGCATGGTTAATGGTATCTGCGGAATTGCGGCGGCCACCACCAAGGGTTACTACTACTAAGCCTAGTTCACGGGTAGCTACTTGCGCAATGTACCCGGGCATATCTGCATACACAGGCATTACTACAGGGGCTTTTGGCAAATAGTGCTGCCAGTTTTCAACAAAATCAGCTGGCCCACCTAATGCGTGTACCATTTTGCCGAATATCTCTGCGGCGCGGCCAGAATCCAACGCTTCATTTAGCTTCGCTTCAGCCTCTTTCGGCGTATTGGCAATACCACTTAGCTGTAACATTTGTTTCGCCAATGCCATGGTTACAGCATGTAAACGCGGGTTGCGGCGCACACCGGTGAGGTACTCAACGGCTTCACGCATTTCCGTGGCATTCCCAGCGGTATCGCCTAGTGCTTCATTCATATCGGTAATGGTGGCAGAAGTACGCACACCAGCATCATTTGCTACGGCAACAATGCTGCTTGCTAAGCCGCGCGAATCCTCCAGGCTGGTCATGAAGGCGCCATTGCCGGTTTTCACATCCATGGCTAATGATTCCAAGCCAGCAGAGAGTTTTTTAGAAAGAATAGAGGCGGTAATCAAAGGAATAGAATCTACGGTAGCGGTAATATCACGAATACTGTAGAAACGTTTGTCTGCTGGGGCAAGATCGGCGGTTTGGCCGATAATGGCCACACCGATATCTTTTACTATGCGCTGAAAATCTTGCAAATCGGGCTGAATATTGTACCCAGGAATACTTTCAAACTTGTCTAAGGTACCGCCGGTGTGGCCAAGGCCACGGCCAGCAATCATCGGCACATAGCCACCGCACGCTGCAACCATTGGGCCAAGCATCAAGCTTACCGAATCGCTTACCCCGCCTGTTGAGTGTTTATCAACAATTGGGCCACCTAAATCCATACCTTCCCAGCTTACTACGTTGCCCGAGTTCATCATTTCTTCAGTAAGGGCAACGCGCTCTGGCATAGCCA
This sequence comes from Aliidiomarina sp., assembly GCF_047920995.1. Classification (NCBI taxonomy): domain Bacteria; kingdom Pseudomonadati; phylum Pseudomonadota; class Gammaproteobacteria; order Alteromonadales; family Idiomarinaceae; genus Aliidiomarina; species Aliidiomarina sp. The sequence continues at coordinate 24,634 of NZ_JBLRWZ010000026.1, read as the reverse complement.
TGCCGTTGAAATAAACCGACATTGCAAAAGCGGCAATTTGGCTATCGGTTACGGTGTTATCAGTAATGCCCTGCACGAAAAAAGCAATTTGTTCGCGGCTGAGGGTTTTGCCATCACGTTTCGCTCGAATAATTTCTTGTGGCAACATCTTAGTATCCTCCTGCTGCTGATGATTCTTGGCTACCTTCTAGAGTAGCCACTAAATTGGTGCGCACTGAGCTAGCACCTAGGCGGAAACGGCTAGGGTGCAACCCTGCGCTACCAAGCTGAGTTTCTACAGCCTGCATGTACAGGATGGCATCGGCCAATGTACGAATGCCACCAGCGGGTTTAAAGCCTACGCCACGTGCCGGATGCGCGCTACTTTGGGTGGCTTGTTGGCGGGCAATATCGGCAGCAATACGCGCAAGCATAATTTCTGCTGCTTCTGCACTAGCATTAACGGCTACTTTGCCGGTGGATGTTTTAATAAAATCGGCACCACCTGCGATGGCGATATCACTGGCTTGCTGAATCAGTTGCGCTGAGGCTAATACGCCAGTTTCCAGAATTACTTTTAGGTGCACATGTTGGCCGCAGGCTGCTTTACAGGCTTGTACGAGTTGCAACGGAGTGCGGGTATCGCCTGCTAACAAGGCTTGGTAGGGCAGTACCACATCTACTTCATCGGCACCATATGCTACAGCGGCAGCGGTTTCTTTTACGGCAATATCAATATCATCACCGCCGGTAGGGAAGTTGGTTACCGTAGCCAAGCGCACAGCATAAAGCTCTTGCGCATCTAATAGCTTGCGGGCCAGCGGCAAGAAGCGGGGAAACAAACATAAGGCTGCCACATGAATGCGGTTACCTTCGGCATCACGCCAGCTAGCGTTATCTACCACTGCTTGAATATCAGCGGCGGTTTCGGCGTCGGTAAGGCTGGTTAAATCCAACAAGGAAAACGCCTTCGCGGCTTGTTGTTTTGGGGTTAACTCATGTAACGCTAACTCTGCCATGCTACTACTCCTGTGCAGAATGAGTGTGTAATTGTTCGGGGCCAAATGAATGCGGCAATAAATCGTGTAATTTCATTACCGCGCGCACACCTTCCGGCCCACATATGTGTACTGTAGTGTCGGCATGGGCGAATTCGCGAATGCGTTGCCTACATCCACCGCAAGGTGAAACCAAGCCTTCACCGTTACCAATCACATAAATTTTTTGAATCTTGCGGCCGCCAGCCATTACCATGGCTGCAATAGCGCCCGCTTCCGCGCATGTACCTTCCGGGTAAGAAGCATTCTCTACGTTGCAGCCACTATATACTTCGCCATTATCAGCAATAATTGCGGCACCTACTGGAAAATTAGAATAGGGGGCATACGCTTTCGTTTGCGCTGTTTTAACCGCCGCTAGTAAACGTGCTTCCTGATCCATGTGTGGCTCTTGCATAAAAACCTACGCTGCAAATTGAAAAAAGGGCACACATCTTACCTAATTTTTTCCACACCTGCTAACCACCGATCATATAACTCGTTCCGATCTTCGCTAGTAATCGCAGGCGTAAAGCTACCTTTGCTGCCACAAAGCGCATTAAGCTCGCTGAGTGCATGGTACATGCCTGCCTGCAATCCAGCTAAGAAGGCAGCGCCGCGCACACTAATTTCCGCAGTGTCGGCACGTAATACCGAATAGCCGGTGATATCTGCAAGCGCTTGCATAAACCAGCCATTGTCGGTCATGCCACCATCTACTTTTAGAATATCAATGGTTTGGCCATCCTCTTCCATCGCTAATAGTAAATCGCGGGTTTGCAGTGCCACACTGCGCAGTGCTGCGGCCGCGAGTTGTTTTTTGCCGGTATCGCGGGTCATGCCGAATATCGCCGCGCGAGCATTGGGTTGCCAATAGGGCGCTCCTAAGCCGGTGAAGGCAGGAATTAGTAGCTCGCTTTGTTGATAATCAACGCCCTCAGCAAGTTGTTCTGTTTCTACTGCCGATTGGATAATGCCCAGCTTATCGCGTAGCCATTGCACAATGGCACCCGCCATAAAAATACTGCCTTCAAGTGCGTAGATGGGTTGGCCATTAACTTGATACGCCAGTGTGGTAAGTAGCCTATTTTCTGAGAAAACAGGCGTGTTGCCAGTATTTACTAGAGCAAAACAACCGGTTCCATAGGTGCTTTTAATCTGCCCAGGTTCTATACAAGCTTGCCCTACTAGCGCTCCTTGTTGATCACCAATCATGGCGCCAATCATAATACCCTCGTGCAGTTCGCTGGTAGTTGCGCCAGCTAGCTGTGGCGTTTCACTACTGCTGAATAGCGAGCTATCGGCTAAACCAAATGCGTTGGCGTTATCACGAATTTCCGGTAGTAACGCTAGCGGCACTTGAAACAACGCGCAGAGTTCTGGATCCCATTGCCGCGAAGCTAAGTTCATTAATAACGTACGTGAAGCATTGGTAGCATCGGTAGCATGCACGCGACCACCGCTTAAATGCCACAACAAAAAAGTATCTATGGTGCCAAATGCCAGCTCACCCGCCTCTGCTTTTTCCCGAGCCCCCGTTACGTTATCCAAAATCCAAGCAATTTTAGTGGCTGAGAAATAGGGATCGAGTAACAATCCTGTGCGCTCTTGTACCAACGCGGTATGGCCAGCTTCACGCATACTGGCGCATTGGTTTGCGGTACGGCGATCTTGCCAAACAATGGCCCGATGCAATGGCTCACCGGTTTTGCGATCCCAAATTACCGTGGTTTCTCGTTGATTAGTGATACCAATCACCTGAATATCAGCTGCTTGCATATTAGCAGCGCGAATTGCCTTGCGGCAGGCGTGTACGGTAGATTGCCAAATATCGAGAGGGTCATGCTCTACATAACCATTGGCGGGAAAGTGCTGCGGAAATTCTACTTGCCCATGGCCAATGGTCTGCAACTTATGGTTGTAAACCATGGCGCGGCTTGATGTGGTGCCTTGATCGATAGCTAAAATAAATTGGGCGCTCGAGGCGCCCAAAGTGTGTTGTGTACTCATGCATATGCTCCTGAGGGCTCAGAAGCTTACGATAGCACCTGTAATGCAGCTGTAAAGTGTTCGCTGGTACGTTCTGCTGCCGCGCGGTCTGCAATACGGAAGTTTACATGGCCAACTTTGCGGCCGGGGCGCGAATCTTTGCCATACCAAAAGGCGCTAGTAATCGAGCTCTGCCACAGTTCGCTAGGAATTTGCTCACAGCCAATGGCGTTCACCATTAGGGTAGGCTGAATCGCTAGCTCGGGGAACGGCATATTAGTGAGGCTGCGAATATGCAGATCAAATTGGCTGGCATTGCAGCCGGTTAAAGACCAATGGCCAGAGTTGTGCACACGCGGGGCAATTTCATTTACCAGTAATTGCGCGTTATCGCCTTCGCCCACTACAAAAAACTCGATAGCGAGGGTGCCCACATAACCAAGGTGTTCGGTAATCGCCTTAAATGCTTCTTCGGCCGCGGTTTGCAGGTGTTCTGGAACGGCTTCGTAACCCGCAAAGGTATGGCTGAGAATGCCGTTGCGATGCACATTTTCTACTAATGGGTAGCACAGTATGCGGCCATCACGAGCGCGCGCGCCCACAATCGATACTTCCCGGGTAAATGGAATCATGGCTTCGATAATACCAGGCTGATGGCCTGCGGTTGCGATCAGTGCATCGATATCGTCGCCAACCGCCCAACGCCACTGGCTTTTGCCATCGTAGCCGCCAAACGCGGCTTTAATTACCACCGCTTGTTGCCACTTTTGCATTGCTTGCTGAAATTCATCGGCGGTATTAAAGGCTTGCCATGGCGCGGTAGCGATGCCAAGAGAATCGCACAACTTCTTCTCTAATTGGCGATGGGTAAGTGGGCGGATTTTGTCGGCATCCGTAAGCAGTTTAGCTGCTGCTAGCGCCACATGCTCAGGGTTCAGCTGTTCGTGTTCCCAGCTTACTACATCGGCCCATTGCATGGCGTTTTCAATACTAAGCGATAGCGCCACATGAGCGCCAGCGGGCATAACCTGATTGGTGCGGGTGTTGATGAGTAGGCATTCATGGCCAAGCTGAATACTGCTTTGCGCAAGCATTTGGCCGAGTTGGCCATTACCTAAAATCAATAACTTCATTAATCCAGTTCCAACTTGCTGGCGGCAATAACGGTGTTTCGTTGTTGTACCCGAAACGCTTTTACCTTTTCTTGCACTGCAGGCTCGGTGGTGCCAATTACCTGTGCGGCAAGTAAACCAGCGTTCGCCGCACCGGCTTCGCCAATGGCCAATGTGCCCACAGCCACGCCTTTTGGCATTTGTACAATGGAAAGCAGGCTATCGAGGCCTTTAAGTTGTTTGCTAGCAACCGGAACCCCAAATACTGGCAAGCAGGTAAACGCTGCTAGCATGCCTGGTAAATGGGCTGCGCCGCCTGCTCCAGCAATAATAACGCGGGTATCATTTGCTTCCGCTTCTTGCATTGTGCTGGCAAGTAAATCGGGAGTGCGGTGCGCGGAAACCACGCGGGCTTCCCAGCTTACCCCAAATTCTTTTAACATATGGGCGGCCGCCTGCATGGTAGGCCAATCAGAAGTAGATCCCATTAAGATAAGCACACTGGCCATTCGCAGCTCCTGCTTTCATTGTTGAATTTCATGAAAGGCGCGGATTGTAGCAGAAAATTGGTTAATTCGCATACGCAAAATTAGTGTAAATGGCGTTGGGGTTGTAAATTATTTAAGCTTATTCATCTATTTCAACGTAAACTTACACGGGATATCAATATACGGAGTGTAGCCTTGATATACGGATATGAAAAACAGATGAGCAGACGATTTCGAACAGAGCATTCGAATGGCTTCGCGGGTTTTTTCCGCTCGCTCGGCAGTTCGCGAACTCCCTCGTTAAGCAGGCCTACTCGCTGGTGCTGGTACGCACTCTTATTGGCGCTACTTGTTAGCTTCGCAACTGTAGCCGATGAAGGCTTGTGGCTGCCTGAGCAACAGCCGAACTGGCCAACTCAGCCCCATGCTTCAGCAGTGCTGAAAGTGGGCGGCTGTACCGGCACGTTTGTTTCTGCCGATGGCTTAGTGCTAACCAATCACCACTGTATTCTCGATTTGCTGCAATATCGCTCCACGCTAGATAACAACTACCTAGAAACTGGTTTCTTAGCGATTAACAAAGACCTTGAGTTACTAGCTCCGCATGATTTCACCATTGCTCATACTCTCGAACGAACTGAAGTTACTCAGCAGGTGTTAAGTGGCGTAAGTGCCCGCACCACTGGTAGTGAGCGCTTTAATTTAATCGCCAGCAACCGCAATGAATTATTACGCCGCTGTGAAGACAGTGCTGGCATTCAATGCCGCGTGGTAGATCATTACGATGGCTTAGGTTATTTGCTAGTTCGCGATCGTATTTTCTCACGGGTGAAATTAGTGTGGGCGCCGCCTGCCGATGTTGGCCATTTTGGTGGTATTGAAGATAACTGGCAGTGGCCTCGGCATAGCGCAGATTTAGCTTTATTGCGGGTTTATAACGCGGATGGTACTCCTTACCAGCCAGCACATTGGTTACCGCTATCACCGGCAGCGCCGGCTGATGGCGAACCGGTATTTGTAGCGGGCTTTCCGGGAGTAACGCAACGTTATCGATTGCGCAAAGAAGTGGCGATGGCGTTTGATGAGTTTTATCCACACAGTGAGCGTTATTTACAGCGCTGGATGCAGGTGTTAAGTAACGCCATGGAAGATAACCCTGATATATCAATACGTTATGTGCCTACCATGGTGCGCCTCGGTAATCGCTATCAGAATTTACGTGGCTTATTGGCAGCCGGCGAGCGGTACCAAATTCACCAGTTAGCAGCCGAGCAAGAACGCGCGTTGCGGGAGTGGATTGCCGAACACGATGATGTGGATCGTTATCAAACGGCCATTGCTACCGCAGAGCAAGCGCTTGCCGCTCGGCAAGCGCTCTTGCAGCGGCAGGTGTGGTGGAACTTCTTTCAAGAATTACAATTACCCTCTATTGCGCAACGGTTGTATCGCTTAGCACAGGAATCAGGGCGCAGTGATGAGCGCCGAACACGAGGCTTTCAGAGCCAGCAAGTGCCAGTGATTCGAGCGCAATTAATTGGCCAAGCTCGGCAGTTTGCTGTGGCGGTTGAGAGTGAGCTGTTGGTTGAGCTGCTACTGTTGCACCAAGATCTACCAGAAGAACAACGAATTAGTTTCGTTACCGAGTTCTTTGCGCTAAACGAAGAGAGCTCTCGAGAATCAATTCAGCATACCGTAAATGCGTTATATGCAGCTTCAACATTGGGAGATATAGCGGAAATTGAGCGCTTAATGAACACACCGTTAAGTGATATTCGCCGTAGTAACGATCCTTGGCTGCGTTTTGCCATGGATACCGCCAATGAACGCTTGCGTTGGGATTTACGGGAGCGCGAGTTGCGTGGCTTTGAGCAACAAGGGCGTTCTGTATTAATGGATGCATTTCGCCGTGAAGCCCGAGCAGAAGGGCGCCGGCTGCCGGATAATGCAAACCGCACCTACCGTTTGAGCGCAGGAATTGTAGCTGCTGTGGGCAGCGCGCGAACCACCCTGAATTCGCTATTAGCAATCGCAGATTCGGCACCGCGTTATCAGCTGCCGTTCAGTATGCATGCAGCTGCGGCTGTGCATGGCGCAGGTTGCTTGGCTGCCAGCCCCGATCAGCTTACCTTAAATTTCCTTTCTACCGCAGATGGCACTGGGGGCAGCTCTGGCAGCCCCACGGTAAATAGCCGTGGCGAGTTGATAGGCTTGGTGTTTGATTCCACTGCGGATGCAATTTTAAGTGATTGGCACTTTGATGCTGAGCGGCACCGCTTAATTCATGCCGATGTGCGCTATTTGCTGTGGTTGTTGCGTTATGTATATCAGGCTAATGAGCTTATGGCGGAACTTGGCTTTGCGGAAGATGCAGATGGTTGTACTTTAAACGGTAGGCCGATTATTCCAGTTCCAGCTCGAGCTGACGATCTTCCTCTGGATCTGGCAGAGTAATACCTAAACCAATCAAGCGAATGGTTCGGCCTTTGGCTCGGGGCCAGGCTTCAGCCAACAGTTGGTAATATAATGAAGGCGATACGCGGTTGCTCACCCGGCTTACAGTGGTTTGATTAAAATCACTGAACTTTAGCTTTAGGGTTTGCCCTTTCGCTTTCATATCTTGCCAGCGGCCATCTCCGGCTCGCCGTTTTAGGCTAGCCAATAGCGTGGTTTCCAGAAAGCGCTCTGCCTCTTTTAAATGCTTAAAATCCCGGTGCAATGTTTCTTCTACGCTGATTTGCTTGCGTAATCGAGTGGTTTGTATGGGCCGTTCATCAATTCCTAGGCAGCGCTGAAACAACAGCATACCCGAGTGTTCGCCCAGTATTCGTTGTAGTTTTTGTGGATCGCAGGTTTGAATATCGCTTACGTTGTGAAAGCCGGCGGCAGCCAACCGCTCTTGGCTTTTCGGCCCTACTCCAGGAATACGCCGTAACGGCAAGGCGGCGAGATATTGCACAATTTGCTGTGGTGGAACCACACTTTGGCCATCGGGCTTGCGGTCTTCCGAGGCTATTTTAGCCACCATTTTTTGGCTAGAAATTCCTGCAGATGCGGAAACCCCAAGTTCGCGCAGCTCGGCGCGAATGGCTTCTAAAGTAAGGCTGGCGCTGCCTTGAAAGGCGGTATTTTCGGTTAAATCCAGGTAGAACTCATCAATTGAGGCGGGTTCAACGCGATCCGTGTACTGTAACAGCACTTCTTGAACACGTTTCGACATCGCTTTGTAAGCGGCCATGTCAGGTTTTACAAATACTAACTCTGGGCATAGGCGGCGAGCTTGATGCCCGGGCATCGCGCTACGTACACCAAACTTTCGGGCGAGGTAATTTGCGGTAGCAACTACTCCGCGCTCACCACCACCACCTACTGCAAATGGCACATGCGCAAGTTTCGGCTGCTTCAACACTTCTACAGCGGCAAAAAATGCATCAAGGTCGAGCAGCGCTATTTTGCGATTTTGAGAATCTTGTACCATTCACTTAATCTATATCAGTTTTTTTGCGTATACATACATGTACACTTTATATGCTGTAAGTGTATCACAGCGAATAGTGAAACTAGCCTAAGCATAGGAATATGAGCGAGTTTACGGGTAAACGTCAGCGAATTGGATAAATACTGCGCAAACAGTTTCATGCGAGCAGATTTCTCGTTATAATCGTTGCAGGTATTCAGCATTACATTATTTTTCGCCACCAGTGCGAACAGGAGAAAGCCGTGAAGTTTTTAAATCAATTGAAGTGGAAACATGTACTCGCTGTTGTTGCAGGTGTTGCTGTAGCGGGAAGCGTAATGGCTGTTTCTACAGATATGTCACGCGAAGCGATTGCTGAGCGTATTAAGCCGGCAGCTAAAGTACGTTTAGCAGGTGAAGAAACCACTCAAGCAGTTGCCTCAGCCTCGCAAGAGGGCGATCGCTCGGGTGAGCAAGTGTACAACACAGCGTGTGCTGCATGCCATACAAGTGGCGTACTGAACGCACCACGTATCAATAATGCTGGTGATTGGGAACCACGTTTAACGCAAGGTATGGATGTATTATTAGAGCATTCAATTAATGGCTATAATGCAATGCCACCTCGCGGCGGTTGTATGAACTGTTCAGATGATGAAATCTTAGCTGCAATCGAATATATGATTGCAGACATCTAACCAGATTAGCAAAATCCGCGATTAGTGTTATATCGCCTTCGAAAACCGCCGTTATGGCGGTTTTTTGTTTTATATCAATTCACTTTGTTTTATTCAGTTTGTTTACTTTTCATTCATCGAAACTCGTAATATACTGCAAAATCTTACAAAAATAACAATTCGTTAACCTGTGCAATTAGTGTAAGGTTAACTACTTAGCAGAACTTCCCACAAGGGGGCTGCTCATAGTGAGCAAAAAAAGCCAAGTGATACAGGACGTTGATCAAGCTGAACAGGTGCGCCGCCTTGAACGCGTAGTAGCCCGCCTCAAGGTTTTGACACAAAAATATCGCCAAGCTGAAGTAATTCAGCAGGCTCTTTTTCGTATCTCTGAATCAGCGTCGTCAGCGCAAAGTATGGATCATATCTACAGTGATGTGCACCGTATTATTGGCCAGCTAATGGCGGCAAAAAACTTTTATATTTGTTTATACACAGACGATAGAAACTCCTTCACATTCCCTTATTTTATTGATCAATATGATGATGCGCGCATGGTTGCCGAGGTGCCGGTAGAGGCACTGATGCGCGGAATGACCGGCTACATATTACGTAGTGGCGAGCCTATGCTCTGCACTAAAAGTGATATTGATAACTTGGTGTCGGCCGGTGAAGTAAATTTCTTGGGTTCTATGCCCGTAGATTGGCTCGGTGTTCCGTTAATTGCGAATGGCGAGTTGATTGGCGCCATGGTAGTACAAAGCTATTTAGAAGAAGTGCGGTATAAAAGTGAAGATCTCGAATTATTAATGTTCGTTTCGCAACACGTGGTAAACGCACTTGAGCGTTTCCGCCGGCGCGAATTTTTAGAATCTGAGGTTACCAAACGTACTGCCGAGCTTAGCCAAACCAACGAAGAGTTGCGTACTGAAATTCGTGAGCGGGAAAAAGCAGAGCTGCAAAACGCAGTGTTATTCTCGATTTCTGAGCTTACTAACACCGCTGCAGATATGCCGGCATTCTACCGGCAGTTACACATTGAAGTTTCGCGCCTTATTCAGGCGGAAAACTTTTACATCGCGCTGCTCACTGAAAACCGTCAGCAAGTTTATTTCCCGTATTATGCTGATGAAAGTGGCTTTCAAGCGCGGCAACGAAATCTACAACGAGGCCTTACCGAATATGTACTGCGCACTCGTAAAGCAGCTTACGTAGATGGCAAAATCCGTGATGGTTTAGTGGCTAAAGGTGAAGTAGTACTTGCCGAAAACCGAGGAAAATTAGCGCACCAATGGATTGGCTCTCCATTGATGGTAGATGGCAAGGTGTTCGGTGTTATTGCTACCCAAACCTATCGGGAAGAACGGCCTTTTTCCCGCGATGATCTCGAGCTGCTAAATTTTGTTGCGCACCACGTATCGATTGCTATCGATCGAAGGCGAGCCGCAGAGCAACTCGCCAAAGCGAACAGTTTCCTTGAAAAGCGTATTGCCGAGCGAACGGAAGAATTAGTTGAAGAAATTGAGCGCAGAAAAGAAATTGAAGCGCAGTTATATCATGATGCGCACCACGATAATTTAACCGGCTTACCCAATCGAGCCATGTTTATTCAGCGAGTAAATCAGGCGTTAACGCGGCAAAAGCGGCAACCCGAGGACAACTTTGCGCTGCTGTTTGTGGATCTCGATCGGTTTAAAAACATTAATGATACTTTGGGCCATTCCGCCGGCGATGAATTCTTATTAGAAGTCGCACGGCGCATTCATGGCGCAATTCGTGAACCTGATTTCTTGGCTCGTTTAGGTGGTGATGAGTTCGTTATTCTGCTAGAACCGATTAAAACAGTGGATGATGCGCGGGATGTAGCCGCACGCATTATCGATGTTATGAAAGAGCCGTTTAAATTAGATGGGCAAGTGCATTTTTCAGGGGCAAGTATTGGTATTGCTACGTGCCGAGGTGCGGATGATACTTCCGATAGGCTATTGCGTGATGCCGATGCTGCCATGTACGAGGCGAAGAATCTTGGCCGTGGGCGTTACATTGTATTTGATGAAGCAATCCGTAGCGGCTTAGTGGCTGCTTTGAATCAAGAATCTGCGCTACGCCATGCGCAAGCGAAAAAAGATTTCCGGCTCTGGTATCAGCCGATTATGTATCTTGATAACAATGAAGTGCAAAGCTATGAGATGTTTGTTCGTTGGCAACATGGTGAGCAAACGGTTTTGCCAGCTGAGTTTATGATTTTGGCGGAGCGCTCAGGCGCAATTATTGAAATTGATCAGTGGGTACTTGCAGAAACTTGTAGGTTAATTATGTCGCGGAAGAAGCAGAACCGTGATATCGCACCGATTCACATTAACTTAAGTATTCAGCACTTACTGCGACCGCGACATGTGCAAGCGTTGATAGAAATTGTGAAGCAGAGCGCAGCGCCATTTAATAGGCTGGTGCTTGAATTCGATGAGGAATCGCTGCAAAAAGAAGATGCTCGCAGAGTTTTGGTTAGCTTGCGAAACTTGAAAGAAGCTGGGTTCATGTTAGCGCTGGATGATTTTGGCCGTGTTACTGGCCCGCTGCACTTTATTTATAATTATCCGTTCGATGTAATTAAGCTTGATAGTCGTTTTGTAGCACAACTAGATCGTAAAGAGCGGGCGCAAGCAATGGTGAAACATATTGTTACGCTATGCAAAGATTTAGGCATTCAGCTTTCGGCTGAAGGTATCGAAAACCAAGCTCAATTGGATAATTTGCTTGATCTTGGCGTTACCATCGGCCAGGGTAATTTACTGAGCAAGGCGCGAAAAGTGGAGGGCGATAAAACTAGTTTAAGTAGCAAAGCAACTAACGATAATTCTCCTAGCGCCGTAACATCTCTCGCAAACGTGCAAGATTAGTTTCTGTTTTTTGCTGCTGCTCTTCGCGGCTCACCGGTTTGCGCTGATCTTCCCAATCAATATCATCTTGTGGCAATTCCATTAAAAAGCGGCTTACTTCTGGGCGTATGGTTTCCCCATACTGCCTGCGTTGCTTGGCTAAGGTAAAAGTTAACTTGCGTTGGGCGCGGGTAACACCCACGTAGGCAAGCCGCCGTTCTTCTTCGATATCTTCGTTATCAATGCTGGTTTGATGCGGCAGCAAACCTTCTTCCATGCCCACTAAAAATACGTATGGAAACTCGAGGCCTTTCGAGGAATGTAAGGTCATTAACTGCACTTGATCGGAATCATCATCTTCGTCTTGGCGTGAGAGCATATCGCGCAACACTAAACGGGATACAACTTGATCAAGGGTCATGGGATCATTTTCTGGGCTGCCCATCAACATATCGCTTACCCATCGATACAATTCATTCACGTTTTTGATGCGCATTTCAGCGGCAGTAGGGCTACCGCTGGTTTCAAACAACCAATCTTCATAATGGATTGCTTGAATTAACTGCTGAACTGCTTGAGCGGCATGCTGTTCGCCGGAATCGCTCTCCCGTGTGGTGTGTAATATCAGCTGGGTGAATTCTTGCACATCATGATACGCACGGCTGGCCAATAGCGTTTTCAAACCATGGTGTTGGCAGGTAGCGAACAAGCTTAGGTTTTCTTGGTGGGCTAGCTGGCCGATGCGCTCAATTGTGCTAGGGCCAATGCCGCGGCGCGGCGTGTTGATAATGCGTAAGAAGGCGTTGTCATCATCTGGGTTCACCACAAGGCGCAAATAGGCCAAAATATCTTTAATTTCCGCTCGCGCAAAAAATGATTGGCCACCGGTAATTTTGTAAGGAATCCGGTTGTTCATTAGTGCTTTTTCAAAGATCCGCGCTTGGTGGTTGCCACGGTACAAAATAGCGTAATCACCATAACGTGTAGCATCCAAAAAGCGTTCGCGAATGATTTCTGCTACTACGCGCTCGGCTTCATTTTCTTCATTTTTGCCAAAAATAACCCGTAGCGGTTCGCCATATTCCATTGCTGAGAACAGCTTTTTCTCGAACATATGAGGGTTGTTAGCAATCAAAATATTGGCGCTTTTCAAAATACGCCCCACCGAGCGATAATTTTGCTCCAACTTAATCACTTTTAGCTCTGGATAATGGTTTTGCAGCAGGCTAAGGTTTTCTGGCTGAGCGCCACGCCAAGAATAAATACTTTGGTCATCATCTCCTACCACGGTAAACCGGCCCCGTTCGCCCACCAACAAGCGCACCAATTCATATTGGCTGGTATTGGTATCTTGATATTCATCTACTAATAGGTAACGAATACGCTGTTGCCAGCGTTGGCGTACGGCGGGCACTTGTTTTAATAACAGGGTAGGCAGCAAAATGAGATCATCGAAATCAAGCGCGTTGCAGGCCTTTAAATGCTTTTGGTAGGCGGTATATAGTTCAACGAACAATGTGTCGTTAGGGAATGCCTCATCGGCCTGCACATGCTCGGGTAACAGCATGGCATTTTTCCAATGGCTAATTCGCCGTTGGGCGCTCTGCAGTAGTGCTTTATCGGCATCAATTTCGCCTTCGCATAAAGCGCTGAGCAGAGCGAAGGTGTCTTGGTCGTCGAACAAAGAAAAACCAGGCTTGAAACCGAGCAATGTGGTTTCTCGGCGAATCATATCGAGGCCAAGGGTATGAAAGGTGGAAACCCTTAATCCGCGGCAGTTTTTCCGGCCTAAGCGCTGAGATATTCGTTCCCGCATTTCCCGCGCGGCTTTGTTCGTAAAAGTTACCGCAGCTATATGATGGGGTTTGTAGCTCGCTTGATTCACCAAGTAGGCTACTTTTTCGGTGATCACCCGAGTTTTACCACTGCCAGCACCTGCAAGTACCAAGGTAGGGCCACTTATGTACTCAACTGCCGCTTGCTGTTGTGGGTTTAATTGCATGAACAACCTGATTTACGAATCTATGTTATTAAAAGCGTTGTAGAGAGGCATTGTACCCGAATTCGAAAATATGCCATACCGACAAATTGCGGTATGCTGTAAGAATAGAGAAAACAGAGAGGTTTTTATGATTGATGCAAAAAAAATTGAGCAAATAGCGAAGCAAATTACCGAGAGCATTCCGCCGGGCGTGCGAGGTATGGCCGATAATGTTGAGCAAAAAGTAAAGCAAGCAGTGCAATCGCAGCTGGGCAAACTTGATGTGGTAACCCGCGAAGAAATGGAAATTCAGCAGCAGCTGATTTTACGTTTGCGCCAGCGCATTGAAGCACTTGAAGCGAAACTAGACGCACAAGAGAATAATCTCCCGTAGTGTTCGCTCAATAAGGAAACGCTATTGCTTCGCTATATTCGCCCTTATTTAAGTACGCGCGTTCAGTTCTTTATCGCTATTGCTGGCACCGGAATGGTGTTGGTATTTTTGGTATTATTTGGTGTGCGCAGTGCGTTTTTAAATAATTTTGAAGCCTACTTAGTGGAGCAAGAACAGCGCCGTGTTGAACAGGTGGCAGCTGTTTTCTCCGAGTATTACGAAGACAACTTGCAACGTTTGCGGCGCCAAGGTGTGCGAGAAATTAGCGAAGCGGTGCTATGGCAGCGTATTGTAAATGAAGTGCAGCGCGATGCGCTGCTGAATACCGGCACTCTAAACCCCGATATTGATTTAACCTTCAGTACCTTAAGCCTCACCACCCTATATGGTTATCAAGTATTGGGGACGCCGATAAATACTCCCATTTCAGTGGCCGTGCTAGGTGAGGGCGAAATAATTGCCACATTAAGTGCACCCATCCCCCAAGGTGATCTGCAGCCAGTAGACCAAGTATTCGCCCAACAACAGCAACGCGCGTTGTGGTGGGCCGGAGCCCTGGCCATTGTGATTGCCGCAATTGTGGCTTGGTTATTGGCCAGCGTGTTGCGTAAGCGCTTAGCTAGGTTGCGCTATAGCACTCAGCAGCTGGCCGCCGGAGATTACCAATATCCCGTGCTCACGGCGCTGCCAAATCAGCAAATTCCAGATGATGTGGGTGAACTCGCCATAGCTATTGCGCAGCTAGCGGAAAACCTCGCCAATACCGAACACCAACGGCGGCAATTTATGGCAGATATTGCTCATGAGCTGCGCACTCCGCTTACCGTGTTGAAAGGCGAGCTAGAGGCTGTTGAAGATGGTATTCGAGAACCTAACCAACAGTTGTGTAAGCGGTTGCAACAACAAACAGAACAGCTGAATCGATTAGTAAATGATTTACACACATTGGCGCAAGCCGGTGCGGGGCAGCTCAGTTATCATTGGCAACCGCTGAATATGGTGCAATTTGTAACGCAGTTGCACCAGCAAGTGCAGCCTAGCTTCACCAAGACGGGGCTTACGCTGAGCTTACATGTGCCCGAAAGCGCGGCATTTGTGCGGGCAGATAGCGCACGATTGCAGCAAGTGTGTATGAATTTGTTGAATAACAGCTTACGTTACACCAGTAGCCCTGGTGCTGTGCAAATGCACCTGCTAGTAAAGGCACAGGCGGTTGAGTTGCGCATTGAAGATAGCGCTCCGGGAGTGCCAGAAGCGCACCGTCAGCGCTTATTTGAACGGTTTTATCGTATTGATGCTCATCGCCAACGCGCAAGTGGCGGCAGTGGGCTTGGTTTAACCATTGTTGCGCAAATTGTGCAGGCGCATGGTGGCACAGTGCAGGCGGAAGCAAGTGAGCTTGGTGGATTACGGATGCACGTAGTATTGCCGCGTTTACTTGATAGCACTGCTATAGTAAGTGATTCCCAGTGAATAGCCGCTGAGTGCAGGAGCCAAGAATACTCATGAGCACTATTTTCGTAGTGGAAGACGAAGCCGAAATTCGCCAATTGCTGGCGGATTATTTAGCCCAAGCCGGGCACACCGTAGTGGCGCATGAGCGAGGCGATCAGGCGTTAACCGATATGCGTGCGCAGCAACCCGATCTGGTGCTGCTTGATGTAATGCTACCTGGCATTGATGGGCTTGAAGTGTGTAGGCAAGTGCGCGAATTCAGCCATGTGCCGATTATTTTTCTTACTGCTCGCCATGACGAGGTAGACCGTATTGTGGGTTTGCGCTTGGGCGCGGATGATTATGTGGTGAAGCCATTTAGCCCGCGTGAAGTAGTAGCGCGAGTAGAGGCCCTGCTGCGGCGTAGCCAGTGGCAGCAAGCAGCCCCAGTAAGCAACGATAGTAGCCCACTGCAGCTCGATAGCGGCAGTTACCAAGCGTATTGGCAGCAGCAGTTGTTAGATTTAACGCCAGTGGAATTTCGTTTGCTTACCATGCTGAGTAAACATCCTGGGCGCGTATATAGCCGCGATGAATTGATTAACGCCGCCTATGATGATCACCGCATTGTGAGTGATAGAACAGTGGATAGCCATATTAAAAACCTGCGCCATAAACTGCAAAAAGCAGGTGCCGATGATGTAATTCAGGCGGTGTATGGTGTGGGTTATCGTTTCGTAAATGGCAAGAACGTAAACGGTACCAAGTAGCCCCTTTTCATTTCTCCACACTTTCTCCACAATTGATGTGCAATTACTGCACCGTTGCGCGCAATACTGAGCTTGTGAAGTGAATGATAGTAAGCCTTTAGTTTTGGGCTCAGTTGCATAACTGGAGTAAATGATGAAAAAATTAAATAAAGTAATGGTAGCAATAGCGTGTTTAATGCCGTTATCTGCAGTGGGCGCAGCCACTGCTGATGCAACCGATGCGCGCGAGCGCGGTGAGCGGCAACAGCAAGCTCGTATGATTGTGGTAGATCGAGAAGGTAACCAAGCGGGTAACCGCGCAGGGAACCATGCCGGTGATCGTGCCGGTAACCAGAGAGGCGAGCAAATGCGTGAGCGTATGCGCGAAGTTCGCAACGAGCGCTTGCAAGAGCATTTTGCCCAGTTCGATTTAAACCAAGATGGCTATATTACCCAAGCAGAGCTTACCGAAGTAATGGTAAACCAAGCGCGGGAACGTTCGGAGCGTATGTTCCAACGCTTGGATACCGATGGTACAGGCGTAGTAAGTGTGGAGCAGTTTGCAGAGTTACAGGGAGAGCTGCACTTAGATCGCCATATTGAAGTGCGCCGCCGTGCTGTGAATATGGGTGAGCTATCTGAGGAAGATCGTGAGCGCATTCGTGAAGCTCGTGAACTTGCTCGCGAAGCGCAACAGCGTGCTCACGAAGCCCGTGCAATGGGTGCCGAGGCCCGCCGTGAAGCCCTTATTATTCGTGGTGATGCGGTGGAAGTAAGCGTTGATGAAGAAGGTAACCGAATTATTCGCGTGCGCAACAAGCGCGCAGATGAGCGTGGCAACAACTAACTGGTTGCGGAACGTTAGTAACTCAGTAGTAAATTAATAAGCACTAAACTAAAAAAGAGAGCGGCAGCTCTCTTTTTTATTGGTTATCAGGGCGTTAGCAGGTTGCCGTAATACCATTGTTTGTGCACCAACTGCCCATATTAGCGAGCACTTCCTTCAAGTTCGCGTCATTCTCAGCATCATATTGCGCTTCGGCAAGCAATTCAGCAGCTTCCTCATGATTGCTTTGGTGTAAAAATATTTGCGCCAATCGATACTTAGCCCAACCTGGCTGCATTCCCTCTGGCACTCGATTTTCGGCGAGTAACAACTGTAAGTATTCAGCTCCGGGTTCTAGTTCAGTGCCGGATTCAGCAGCCAGTTTGCCCCATTGATAATAAACTCGAGCTTGTAATTCTTGCTGCTCTTCATCACTACTATCGATCGCCGCTAACACTGCATTTATTTGCGTAAGCGCGGCAGCATATTCAGCATCGTTAATACGTTGAGCTATATAGTTAAATCGCGCACTTAAGTTTTCTGGTTGGGCCGCAAACAACGCCAACCATGCGGCTTCTTCGGCTTCTTTATCATCAGCCAATGTGGCGAGTACGATATCCGCCTGAAACCGAAATGGGCTGTTAAGCTCATGCAAGCGCGCGGCATGCTCACCTACTTTATCGCTATCGCCCCCCACTAAACCGGGTGCGTTGGCGTGAAATTGTAGCAAACTCAAATGGGCTAGTTCGTGATTCGGCTCTTTCTCTAACGCCTCGTTCCACTGATTGCGCATCCGCCTTGCTAAAAAAGGTAAGCGAATGGCACTGGCATCATTCATCGAGAGCACGGTAACCATGCCTGCCAAAAAGTGATAATCACCGCTGTTACTCATACTACGGCGTAACTTTTTCAGTTCTCTATCTGCAGCTTTGTGATCATTTTCCGTAAGCGCTTCGATTACCGGGCTAAATACTTCATCAATGGTATCCATACCAATATTTACTTGCTGTGCCTGAGCAGTACCTATTAGTAGCAAAAGTGCCAGCATTACAAGAGAAAAACCACGTTTAAATAATGAGGAATACATAGTTACCTGCTGAGTAGTTACCTGCTGAATAAAATGAGCATAAATCAAACAATTCAAGTTCGCTGAGCATACCGCAAAAATACTGCACAGAGGAATCATGATTGTGTATCTGGATGTTTCGATGTTAATAGATTGTAAATAGATTCGTCTTGAACTTTAGTCGTTTAAACGCAAGCAATGTGGCGAGTGAATGCAGAACACGTATATTGGTTGTTTGGTTTTTCAATCAGGATCATACAGTTATGTCCAACCCTAAACGTTTACTACGCCCTTCACCGCTGTTGCTTGCTATCGCTGCAGCCTCTTGTTTTTCTGTTGCTCTGGCTGATGTACCTATTGTACAGCCTAGTGCTCCAGGCCAGGGTAGCCGCCAAATTAGTGTTGAAGAAGCGCTACAACTGGTTGAAGTGCGCTACACCGCCGCCGATGTGAAATTCATGCAAGATATGCTGCCGCATCATCAGCAAGCGTTGGATATGACCGTATTGCTGGCGGAACGTACCAGCAGTAATGAAATGATGGAACTGGCTGATCGCATTGAGCGCACTCAAAAAGATGAAATTGAGTTCATGCAGCAGTGGCTAAGCGAACGTGGCGAGCGCGTTCCTGATACCGATTGGCGTCAGCATGGCCATCATGCTCAGCATGGGCACCATGGCCATCATGGTATGGAAGGCATGGCAACTCCTGAGCAAATGGCAGCACTTGAAGCTGCAACTGGTCCGGAGTTTGATCGCATGTTCTTAGAGCTGATGATCAAACACCATGAAGGTGCGTTAACCATGGTTAGAGATTTACTCAGACAACGTGGTTCTGCTCAGGAACCAGAAATGTTTGAGTTTGCGAACGAGGTTAAAAACGATCAAGAAGCTGAAATTGAACGCATGATGGCGATGTTAGTAGGCTATTCGCCAGATCCTCGTGCGGGGTTAGCTGCTGGCTTCCGCGACGCGGAAGAAGCGATTTGGAACATGGAATTGCTTGCCGCATTACCAAAACCAGCTGGGTTTTATGACCCGAGTAATCCTTCCGGATTACCAGCTAGCCGCTTACGTGAACTTGCTAACGAATCTGCTGATTCAAGCGATGGTGATGTTGAGGCAGAGGCTGGTGACAAAGATTCAGGCAACCGCCCATCATTGCTAGATTTTGCCAATACTGATATGGCGTTTTCTGATAACACGTTGGTGGTGGGTAACTACCACGGCTTTAAAATCTACGATATTAGCAACCATGGCCAACCGGAACTGATTAGTGCAGTGGTTTGCCCTGGAGGCCAAGGCGACGTTTCCGTTGTGGGCGATTTATTGATTATGTCGGTAGAGCAAGGCCGCGGGCGCTTAGATTGCGGCCTGCAGGGCGTTGCCGAACAGGTTAGCGAAGAACGCTTCCGTGGCTTACGTATTTTCGATATTAGCGATTTGCGTATGCCGGTGCAGGTGGGCGCAGTGCAAACTTGCCGCGGGTCACATACTCATACTGTAGTAACGGAAGAAGATAATCGTTTAATTGTATATAACTCAGCTACAAGCTTTGTGCGTGATGAGGAAGAGTTAGAAGGTTGCGTAAATAAAGACCCCTACCGTGACGAGCGCACGGCGCTGTTCCGTATTGATGTGATTGAGATTCCTATCGATAATCCACAAGATGCGCGCATTATCCATAGCCCAGCAGTATTTGCTGACGAGGAAACCGGGGTGTTAGCGGGTTTATGGGAGCGAGGCGACCATGGCCCGGGTACGCAAACCACCAATGAAACCAACCATTGCCACGATATTACGGTGTACCCAGAAGCCAACCTAGCGGCAGGGGCGTGTTCAGGTAACGGTATCTTGTTTGATATCTCCGATCCTATTAACCCAACGCGTATCGATGCTGTAGTTGATCCAGGCTTTGCATATTGGCATTCGGCTACGTTCAGCAATGATGGTAGTAAAGTAATTTTCACTGATGAGTGGGGCGGTGGCACCCGGCCGCGTTGTCGTGCTTCCGATCCAATGAGCTGGGGTGCAAATGCTATTTACGATATCGAAGATCAGAAACTGGTATTCCGCAGTTACTACAAAATGCCAGCTCCGCAAACCGAAACTGAGAATTGCGTAGCGCACAATGGTTCGTTATTACCAGTACCAGGGCGAGATATCATGGCGCAATCTTGGTATCAAGGTGGTATTTCGGTGTTTGATTTTACCGATTCGGCTAACCCAGTTGAGATCGCATACTTCGATCGCGGGCCAATTGACGAGAAAGCGCTCGTTACTGGTGGTTACTGGTCTGCGTATTGGTATCGTGGATTGGTATACGGTACAGAAATTGTGCGCGGCTTAGATGTGCTTTCAATGCTGCCAAGCGAATACTTGAGTGAGAACGAGTTGGCCGCAGCACTGTTGGTAGACAAAGGCGAAACGTTTAACCCGCAGTTGCAAACTGTGCTGGATTGGCCTGGAGAGCCAGTAGTGGCGCGTGCTTATCAAGATCAGCTAGTGCGCAGCAACACTTTGAGCAGCGATCAGGTAGCCGAACTAACCGGTTTATTAGAACAAGCCCAGCAATCCATTGATGCAAACGCGCAAAACAGTAGCGTGGCAGATCGCTTAAGTGCTTTGGCTAATAATTTCGGCGCAACGGCACGGGATTATGAAGGCATGGAACGCCAGCGTATGCATGCACTTGGTGAAACACTGAAGGGTGTAGTGGCGCGTTTGCGTTAATCATTGGTTCTAACTTTTTTGCAGATAATAAAACGCTCTACAGGATGTTTATTCGCGAACGCGTTTAAACTTTCGTAGAGCGTAATTATTTACCCTTTCTTTAGGGTTTATGGGCGATAGCTAACATAAAAAGCGATGCGCATGTGTGCAAGTGGGTGGGTAATGGCTGTGAAATACCAGCACTGTTCCTTTATGCGATTCATGTGGGTGTTAACGCATTCTTAGCTTGGAAAGCAGGCCAATCCGTATTGAAGTTTTCCCTACTTTCTTTAATACCAGCGGTGAACTGGTTTATCACTCTGTATTTAGTGATTGTTCTAGCGAATCATAGATTCAACTAATAACTGCAACACTCGCTCTGCGTATACTGAAATTACTTTTCAATAATTACATATTCGATTTTGGCGGTATCAAAATCAGCAATTAAATCTAGTTCGATTATCGAAAATAACATATGAATGCATGAAGTCGATTTCATTGCTGGCCCAAAGTAAATACAAAAAGTATAACTCTGTACTTCGCCATACTTCTCAGAAGTACGCCGGCTCCCTCGAGGAGCGAGAGTGAAACTTCTGGGGCTCTCACTTGTGAAGTATTGAACGGCACTAACGAAGCTATTCACTTGCTCCTCAGTGGTTTTCCGTCTGACCTCTCCCCCAAGAATAGAACCATGACATCGATGAGATTTCCATTAAAATGGGTCAAGTGGAGATCTCAAAATGAAAAAACGTTACAGCGAAGAACAAATCATCAAGGCCATCAAAGAGCACGAGGCTGGAGCCAAGGTTGAAGACATTTGCCGTCGCCTCGGTATATCCAATGGGACTTTTTACAACTGGCGTAGTAAATACGCCGGTATGGAAGTCAACGAAGCGAAGCGCCTACGCGAGCTCGAAGCCGAAAACACTAAACTGAAGAAGCTCTTAGCGGAGAAAATGCTTGAGACAGAAGCCTTGAAAGATGTCGTCTCAAAAAAGTGGTAAAGCCCGCCAGCAAAAAGCACGTGGTTACGCATTTAGTGACTACGTTTAAGCTTAGTGAGCGCCTTGCGTGCAAGTTGGTCGGGCTGAGTCGAACCGCTTATCGATATCAACCTAAAAAGCGCCAGGATGAGCCTGTCACGGCTCGTTTAAAGGAGCTGGCAGTCGAGTATCCGCGTTACGGATATTTGATGCTACACGGCCTTCTTAAGCGCGAAGGACTCGTTAAAAACAAGAAGCGAACGTACCGTTTATACACAGAGCAAGGGCTTCAGGTTCGTACTAAAAAGCGTAAAAGACTAACGCGACCACGTGTCGTCATGGGCGCTCCAACTGCTGTAAATCAGCGCTGGTCGATGGACTTTGTTTCCGACCAATTAGCTAGTGGGCGTCGTTTTCGGGTTTTAAACATTGTTGATGATTTTAGCCGCGAAGTCGTTGGCCAACTTATTTCAGTGTCGATATCAGGGCAGCAGGTAGCGCGGTTTCTATCGCAGATTATTGAGACTCGCGATCAACCCGACTCGATTGTTTGCGACAACGGCACCGAATTTACCAGTAAGGCAATGTTCTTCTGGAGCAAGACGAAAGGCGTTCGACTGAGCTTTATTCAGCCAGGCAAACCCACACAGAATACGTTTGTGGAGAGCCTGAACGGCAAGTTCCGAAACGAATGTTTGAATCAACATTGGTTCAGAACATTGGATGAAGCGCGATACGACATAGAGCAGTGGCAGCGTCATTACAACGAAGAACGACCTCACAGCTCACTGAATTACTTACCGCCAGCTGAGTACGCGAAACAGGTGGCATAAAAACTGAAATCTCATTGAAAATGTGGTGTTATTTCAGGGGAAAGATCAACTATATTAAAAGCTATAGAATATCGCCCGATTAATGCACTATTTTGTATTTTAATCGTAAAGGAAATGCAACCTCCATATGTTCAAGGTTGACTTTGTAAATTTATTGAGATACGAAAGTGCGGCAGTAAGGAAAAAGCGTTTTAAATGTAAAAAGGAGTTTTTATGAAAACAAGAGCTGTTTTAAGTGCAGTATTTTTTCTGCAGTATTTTTTCTTGGCAAGCCTTTTCTCTGATGCTAGTGCTTCGACAACAGAAACTGTGGAATGCGTTGAATTGAGTCCTTTGAGCTCGGTAGTTGTCGACATAGAGAATGAAAATGATTTCTTTAATTGTTTTAACTCAGATGAAATCCCGCATGGAAATGAAGTTATTTTCAACGTGGTCTCTACCGATCAGAATTATCCCTTTAAGGTCGTGATATACGATATGAGCAGCGGCACAGCTGTTGAAATAAATGAATTATCATCACCAAATGGGGGAACAATCAGTTATCAAACAACGATGCAAACATCAGACATTGGATTTCGTATAGAGCCATACTCTAGTGTAAACGAAGATGTGCGCCTCACGATAGGGTTTGGTATTACAGAGAATGATGGGGGTATCTTTTTCATCAACCTAGATTCAGTTCCAAAAGAGGAGGAGAAAGGAGGTGGAACGTCACCTCCTCTGCCTCCGGGTGAAACTTGCGACCCTGTAACTAATATTTGCTTTGAAATTCAATCTCTCCCTACCAGTTCAACTTCCACTCAACAAGAAATACTTTCCTCATCATGCTCAGACTTTGAGGCAACCGGCGCACCTGAAAGCTTAGACATAAACAAAGCATTAAATAAGATAAAGCAAGATACTGAAAACTTAAACGTTTTCCAGAAAGCTTCCTATTTTATTGTTAATTTTAATAGAAACAGAGTTTATGACTTTGCATTCAACGCTGACTATCCTGACGCGACAGAAGAGTTTGGGAACTGGTTTTACGGAGCGGCTATGAACGTTGCTGGATATACAAATCAGCAAGCTCGAAGATATGCGGCTACAATGCAACCAGTCCAGAACATTCCTGATAATGCAAGTTGGTATACGAAAGCTGATGGTCAACGCCAGGCTATCTCTAACTTCATTACTGGAAACGGTGATGACCCAGATGATGTAGGCGATATCAATAAAGGATATCAGTATGCCAACGTGTTCGCGAACGACATTCAAATGGGCGTTTCCGGTAATTCTTGTGATACAAGTAGTCAACCTACTTCAACAGGCGGAGGCGGTAGCCCCGGCGGATGGATTGGCAGATTAGTTTCGACAATGGGGAGTTGGGGCTTTCAGTTCTGCAACGCATGTAGAACATCCATTACGGACCTACCAAGCGAAAATGTTTCTGATCCCGCCCCAGAAACCGATCCTAATTAACAGGTAGCTTTTTACAAGGAGGGGAATCCCCTCCTTGTATTTGAGCCTGAATTCAGATAATAACTGCAACGCTCATAATTTTATAGCGCATTCGAAAAAGCTTAACAACCTGATAACGGCGTATTTGTGCGCAATTACTGAATCTCTCCTTTAATAGCGAACAACTACAACTATACACGCTACACTTTTCGTTTTGCAGGAAGCAATCGAGGTGGCTATGGGAATGGCAGTGGTGTTAACCCGGGCGCAATTGGGGATGGAATCGCCGTTGGTGCGGGTTGAAGTAAATGTTGCGCGCGGGGTGCCGAGTTTACAAATCATTGGTATGCCGGAAACTACGGTGCGTGAGGCGCGCGATAGGGTAAAAACGGCGATACTAAATAGTGGCCTGGAGTTTCCGGTGGCGCGTATCACCATCAATTTGTCTCCGGCGGAGTTGCCAAAACAGGGGGCGCGCTTCGATTTAGCCATTGCCTTGGGCATTTTGGTGGCAAACGAAACCATTGAGGAAGGCGAATTACCGCACTTAGAGTGTTATGGCGAGTTAGCGCTTGATGGCGCCATACGGCGCATAGATGGGG
>NZ_JBLRWZ010000025.1:0-36898 GCF_047920995.1 Aliidiomarina sp. | reverse complement strand
TCCCCATGTGAGAGTAGGACACCGCCAGGCTCCTAATACGACGAGAACCCCAGCTTAACGGCTGGGGTTTTTTCGTTTGTGGGTTCTGGCTGAGTTGGTTGTGTATATCCACTTCAAATTACTGCTCGCGCTTGTTAATACGTTCCATTTTGCTAAATCTATTTCCGATCAATGTTAGTATTACCAAGAACAATATTGATAACGTAATGGCTATTTCTAATGTTGCAGCTTCCTGACGCAAAAATTGAGTATATTCCCACATGGCTTGATAAACCCAGCGCACGAAAGATGTTTTCAGTGTTATTGAATGAGATTGACTGGCAAGAGGGTGAAGTATTTCTCTTCGGTAATCTTCACAAGATCCCTCGCTTGCAGTCTTGGCACGGAGAGCCTAAAGCGAAGTACAGGTATTCTGGAAAAACTTTAACGCCACAACCGTGGACTGCAACTTTGCTGTATTTGAAAGGGCTATTAGAAGAGCAGGGGATGCACTTTAACTCTGTACTGCTGAACTTGTATCGTGATGGTAATGATAGAATGGGTTGGCATGCTGATAACGAAAGAGAGCTAGGCGTTCAGCCAACTATAGCTAGTATTAGTTTGGGGGCGGAAAGAACATTTCAGCTAAAGCATCGTGTTTCAAAACAAAGATTCGATATTGAGTTAGCTGATGGCAGTTTATTAATCATGGCAGGCGTTACTCAGGATAATTGGGTGCATCAATTACCCCAACGGAAACGCTGTTCAGCTCCTAGAATCAACCTAACCTTTCGAAATATCGTTGCATAGTTCGCCCTTTGTGCTTTTGGGGGTTACGCAGTGGGAACGTAAATCGGTTATACTGCTCACCTTGAATAGGAGGTGGTAATGTCAACAACGTATTCAACCATTGAATCTAAACTTATTAAAACGTTTAGCCCCGATTATCTTGAGATACTAGATGAAAGCCATATGCATGGAGGCGGCCAGCTGCGCGAAACGCATTTCAAAGTAACCATTGTATGCGCAAACTTTATAGATAAACGTTTGTTGCAGCGGCATCGCTTAGTTAATAGTACCTTGTCGGCTGAGTTAAACGGTGGGGTTCACGCTCTAGCGTTACACACCTATACGCCAACAGAATGGAATTCGAAAGCTGGAGTTTCGCCAGATTCACCGAACTGTCGAGGCGGCAGTAAAATAGGTTAAATGCTGCACATCTGATCTGTCAGGTGGAGTTAATAAGTTAAACTAGACATATTAATAACGTTATAAAAATAGGAATACGTTAATGGTAATTCATCCTAAGATTCGCGGTTTTATCTGTACAAATGCTCATCCAGTAGGGTGCGCTGAAAATGTTCGTCAGCAAATAGAATATATTAAGAGCCAACCTAAAATAGATGGCCCGAAACGTGTTCTAGTAATCGGCGCATCAACAGGTTACGGACTAGCATCTCGCATATCGGCGGCATATGGCTCGGGCGCAAAAACGTTGGGTGTATGTTTTGAGAAAGAGCCAACAGAACGTAAAACTGGTACAGCGGGTTGGTACAATACCGCTGCGTTTCACGCGCAAGCGAAAAAGGATGGTTTGTATTACCACACTATTAACGGTGATGCGTTCTCGGATGAAATTAAAGCGGATACGATTCAGCGTATTAAAGACGATCTTGGCCAAGTGGATCTAGTGGTGTATAGCCTTGCCTCCCCGAAACGGAAAGATCCAGTGACGGGTGATGTATATAGCTCCACTCTGAAACCTATCGGTGATACCTATACTACGAAAACGTATGATACTGATAAAGATAAGGTTCACGATATTACTCTTGAGCCTGCCACCGAAGATGATATCGCCCAAACCATCAAAGTGATGGGCGGTGAAGATTGGGAACGTTGGGTTGCGCAACTGCATAATGCCGGCGTATTAGCTGACGATTGCCAAACAACAGCGTACACCTACATCGGCAAGAAGCTGACCTGGCCAATTTATGGGCATGCAACTATTGGCCGAGCGAAAGAAGATTTAGATCGAGCGGCAACAGCTCTGCGCACGAGTTATCAGGATATTAACCTGAAAGCTTATGTTTCCTCGCTGAAGGCCTTAGTTACTCAAGCCAGTTCGGCGATACCGGTAATGCCTTTATATATTTCCTTGATCTACGGAGTAATGAAGGAAGAAGGTACTCATGAAGGTTGTATCGAGCAGATATATCGCCTGTTCACTGAAGGCTTATATCACGACAACCCGAAACTTGATGAAGCGCATCGCTTGCGCATGGATGGTTTTGAAACCAACGAGAAAACACAGGCGAAGATAGAAGCGCTATGGGATCAGGTTACTCAAGAAAACTTCCACGAATTAGCTGACTATGAAGGATATCATCAAGAATTCTTAAGGCTGTTTGGCTTTGGTATTGAAGGCGTTGATTATAACGCAGACGTTGAACCTCAAGTAGCTTGGTAACGTAAGTAAACAGAGTAAACGCAATTTATTCTATTTCAACTAGACTTTAGTTGGTTTTAACAGGTTTCATGCCAATTAAATTTTACGATTGGCATGGCCTGTTTTATGAAAAATATGTAGAATATAGCGCTGGAAGTTACAGGGTAACTAGTTAAAAACCGAGTTTACCTCGGCTAGAACGTCATCTTTTGTTGTAACACCTTGAATCTATACAGTTATTCGGTTCTTTTACGGCAAAAGATACAGTTGAAACACGAATTTAGCTTTCAATCTTCCCTAAATTGAGTAGTGCAAACGCGTATGATTACGATAAAGAAAGGTTTGGATCTCCCTATAGCGGGTGCTCCACAACAAATCATTGAAGATGGCCCAGCCATCACATCCGTTGCTACGCTTGGTGAAGAGTATGTGGGTATGCGCCCTACTATGTCCGTGCAGGTCGATGACCGTGTTAAGAAAGGACAGGTTCTTTTTGAAGATAAAAAGAATCCGGGTGTAAAATTCACTGCTCCTGCTGCAGGTGTAGTTAAAGAAATCAATCGTGGTGCTCGGCGAGTGCTTCAATCTGTGGTGATAGAGATTGATGGCGATGAGCAAATCACATTCGACAAATATGATGAAGGCAAATTATTGCAATTGAGCCGCGAAAACGTTCAACAGAATCTTGTTGAGTCGGGTTTGTGGACAGCCTTACGTACACGTCCTTACTCACGGTCTCCGGCTCTTGATTCTGAGCCGAAAGCGATCTTTGTAAACGCGATGGATACAAATCCATTAGCTGCAGACCCATTGATTGTTATTCAAGAGCACGCCAAAGATTTCAGTAATGGCTTGAAAGTAATTAGCCGTTTAACTGAAGGCAAACTTTATGTTTGTACTGCTCCGAATGCAGACATAGACTTCGATTCAGCTCCTGTAACACATGAAACGTTTAAAGGCGCTCATC
This sequence comes from Aliidiomarina sp., assembly GCF_047920995.1. Classification (NCBI taxonomy): domain Bacteria; kingdom Pseudomonadati; phylum Pseudomonadota; class Gammaproteobacteria; order Alteromonadales; family Idiomarinaceae; genus Aliidiomarina; species Aliidiomarina sp. Next base: position 33,506 of record NZ_JBLRWZ010000025.1, on the reverse strand, counting down.
CTGCCGGAAATGTGGGCACGCACATTCATTTCCTTGAAGGCGTGGATATGAAGTTTCATGTTTGGCACCTGAATCATCAAGACGTGATTGCGATTGGTAAATTATTTACAACTGGTGAAATTTTCACTGATCGCGTAGTTGCGCTTGGTGGCCCGGGTGTGAAAAATCCACGCTTACTTCGCACTCGGCTAGGTGCCAACTTAAACGAACTTACTGCTGGTGAGCTAGTTGAAGGCAAACAGCGTGTGGTTTCTGGTTCGGTGTTGAACGGCCATAAAGCTTCAGGTCCTCATGCTTACCTTGGACGGTTCCATAATCAGGTGTCGGCTCTGGAAGAAGGCGATGAAAAGCACTTGTTCGGTTGGATCTGGCCGGGTAAAGAAATGCACTCTATCACTCGTGCATATTTAGGCCATCTTAATGCAAGGAAGCAGTTCAATATGACTGCTTCAACCAATGGCTCTGATCGAGCTATGGTTCCAATTGGAAATTATGAGCGTGTAATGCCGTTGGATATTATTCCAACTCTGCTGTTACGTGATTTGTGTGCTGGTGATATCGAAAGCGCACAGGCATTAGGCTGTTTAGAGTTAGATGAAGAAGATTTAGCACTGTGTACCTATGTGTGCCCAGGCAAAATTGATTTCGGACCTCTTCTGCGTAATTGCCTTACCACGATTGAGAAAGAGGGCTAATGATGAGCTTAAAGAATTATATTGAGCGTATTGAGCCGCAGTTTGAAGAAGGTGGTAAGCATGAGAAGTGGTATGCACTGTATGAAGCAGTAGCAACCGTTCTTTATACACCAGGGAAAACAAACAAAGGTAGCACTCACGTTCGCGATAATGTTGATTTAAAACGTATTATGATCTTCGTATGGATGATGACCTTCCCTGCGATGTTTTATGGTATGTACAACGTGGGTTTCCAGGCGTCATTAGCATTAGCTGATGGCTTGCAACTAGCTGATGTATGGCAAGTTAGCTTGTTCCAGATGCTAGGCGGTGAGTTCACCGCAGATGCAGGCTGGGGAACCATGATGTGGTATGGAGCGTGTTTCTTCCTGCCGATTTATGCGGTTACCTTTGTTGTAGGTGGCTTCTGGGAAGTATTATTTGCTTCTATTCGTAAACATGAGGTGAATGAAGGCTTCTTCGTAACTTCAGTGCTGTTTGCGCTAATCCTTCCGGCAACCATTCCATTATGGCAAGTAGCTTTAGGTATTACGTTTGGTATTGTTATTGGTAAAGAAATCTTCGGTGGTACTGGCCGAAACTTCTTGAACCCTGCATTAACTGGCCGTGCATTCCTATACTTCTCGTTCCCAGCGGCGATTTCCGGTGACCAAGTGTGGACAGCGGTAGATGGCCACTCAGGGGCAACGTTGTTAAGCGAAGCGTTTAATGGTGATTTACGTTACGACGAAATTACGAACACCGTACACAACACTTGGAGCTGGTTAGATGCATTTATCGGCCGCATTCCTGGCTCGGTAGGTGAAGTATCCACTATTGCTATCTTAATCGGTGGCTTGGCGTTGATTTACTTCCGTATCGCCTCTTGGCGCATCGTTGGTGGTGTGTTCATTGGTATGGTGGCGTTCTCAGGCTTACTGAACTTTATTGGTAGTGATACCAACGCGATGTTTGCGATGCCTTGGTACTGGCATATGGTAATTGGTGGCTTTGCGTTCGGTATGTTCTTTATGGCTACTGACCCTGTTTCGGCATCGTTTACTAACCGAGGCAAATGGGCATATGGAATCCTGATTGGTTTCATGACGGTGATGATTCGGGTTATTAACCCAGCATTCCCAGAAGGCATTATGCTAGCGATTTTATTCGCGAACGTGTTTGCACCGTTGTTTGACCACTTTGTAGTACAGGCAAACGTGAAGCGGAGGGCATTACGTCATGGCAACTAAGAACGATACAATTGGTAAAACGTTTACCGTTATTATCCTTCTGTGTTTAGTTTGCTCCATTATCGTAGCAGGCTCAGCGGTAGGCTTAAAAGAGCGTCAGGAAGCGAATGCTGCGCTAGCCAAACAAGGTAATATCCTTTCTGCGGCGGGTGTTGACTTTGCAGGGCGAGGAGCGGAAACGGTGTTTGCTGAGCGAGTGCAAGTGTTTACTTACAACCGTGAAACCGGTGAAGTTACTGCGCATAGCTCGATGATTGCAATGGAAAATGCACTTGCAGATGTACGTGCACAATCCGTAGGCGAAGGCGATGTAGCCGGTGTTCGCAATATGCGTAATGAATTACCAGTGTTTGCAGTGAACGACGAAAACGGTGAATTGCAATCATATGTTCTGGAAGTTCGCGGTGCTGGTTTATGGGGCATGATGTATGCGTTCTTGGCGTTAGAGAGCGATGCGCAAACCATTAGAGGCTTGAACTTTTATGAACACTCGGAAACTCCTGGCTTGGGTGGTGAGATTCAAAACCCACGCTGGAAAAGCCGCTTCGAAGGTAAAAAAGCTGTTGATAACGATGGCGACGTTGCTATTCGCGTAGTAAAAGGCGCTAGTTCTGATAATGAAGTGGATGCCCTTTCAGGCGCTACCATCACCAGTAACGGCGTAGATAATACCTTCCAGTTCTGGTTGAGCGGCAAAGCATATGGCTCATTCTTAACCAAACTGAGAGAAGAGGGAGCAATTTAATGGCTAGCGCTAAAGAAATGAAGCAGGTGCTTTTTGGGCCGATCTTTGCGAACAACCCGATCGCTCTGCAAATTTTAGGAGTTTGTTCTGCGTTAGCAGTAACATCTAAACTCGAAAATACTTTGGTAATGTGTATTGCACTTACGTTTGTACTTGTGTTGTCGAACGTATCGATTTCAATCATTCGGAATCATATTCCTTCGAGTGTTCGGATTATCGTGCAAATGACCATTATTGCGAGCTTGGTAATTGTTGTTGACCAATTACTGAAAGCTTTTGCGTACGAAATTGCTCAAGAGCTATCAGTATTCGTTGGCTTGATTATTACCAACTGTATTGTAATGGGTCGTGCGGAAGCTTTTGCCATGAAAGAAAAGCCGGGAATGGCATTTTTGGATGGTTTAGGCAATGGCTTGGGTTATTCGATCGTATTGCTAACCGTTGCATTCTTCCGTGAACTATTTGGTTCAGGTAGTTTGTTCGGTATGCAGATTATGCCTCTAGTTACTGAAGGCGGCTGGTATACACCAGTAGGCTTGTTGGTGTTACCACCAAGTGCGTTCTTCATTATTGGTGGATTTATCTGGGTGCTACGCACTTTCCGTACAGAACAAGTTGAAGCGAAGGAGTAAGGTTCATGGAACACTATATCAGCATGTTCGTCCGTGCGGTGTTCATTGAGAACCTCGCATTATCATTCTTCTTAGGAATGTGTACATTCCTAGCCGTATCGAAAAAAGTAACCACTGCTATAGGTTTAGGTGTTGCAGTAGTTGTTGTACTAGGTATTTCGGTGCCAGTAAGTAATGTTGTGAATACCTTTGTATTGTCGCCGGGTTCGCTATCATGGGCCGGTTTTCCAGATGCAGATTTGAGCTTCCTGCGATTCCTTACCTTTATCGGTATCATCGCAGCATTAGTACAAATCTTGGAAATGACCCTCGATAAGTACTTACCATCACTTTACAACGCATTAGGCATTTTCTTGCCGTTGATTACTGTTAACTGTGCAATTTTCGGTGGTGTTTTGTTCATGGTGGAGCGCGATTACAATTTCACCGAAAGTATCGTTTACGGTATTGGTAGTGGTGTTGGCTGGGCTCTAGCTATTACGTTATTAGCGGCAGTTCGCGAGAAGCTGAAATATGCGGATATTCCTGACGGCCTTCGCGGCTTAGGAATTACCTTTATCAGCACAGGTTTGATTGGTTTGGGCTTTATGTCGTTCTCCGGCGTATCCCTGTAACCCCTCAGTTTAAAGAAGTAGTGGGAATATAAGGAACAAGTCGATGCAAGAAATATATCTTGGCGTGGGCATGTTCACCATTATTGTATTAGTTTTGGTTGCTGTAATTATTTTTGCAAAATCAAAATTAGTACCTTCTGGTGACGTCCAAATCGTTATCAATGACGATGCAGAAAAAACGATCACAACGCAGCCTGGTACGAAATTGCTCGGCGCGCTTGCGAATGCCGGTATCTTCGTATCATCAGCCTGTGGTGGCGGTGGTTCGTGCGGTCAGTGTATCGTACATATCAAAGAGGGCGGTGGTGATATCCTGCCTACTGAGCGTGATCATATTAGCCGTGGTGAAGCTCGCAAAGGCGCGCGTTTGTCATGTCAGGTTAACGTTAAACAGAACATGAAAATTGAACTCGAAGAAGAAGTATTCGGGATCAAAAAATGGGATTGTACCGTTCGCTCTAACGACAACGTTGCTACCTTCATCAAGGAATTGGTACTTGAGATTCCAGATAGTGAATCAGTACCTTTCCGTGCTGGTGGTTATATTCAAATTGAAGCGCCTGCTCATCATGTGAAATTCAAAGACTTTGAAGTTGCCGAAGAATACCGCGGTGATTGGGAGCGTTTTGGTTTCTTCAACTTGGAATCAAAAGTTGACGAAGAAGTAATTCGCGCATACTCAATGGCTAATTACCCAGAAGAGTTCGGCATCATTATGTTGAATGTGCGTATTGCTACGCCTCCACCAAGTGATATGACCTTACCTCCTGGGCAGATGTCTTCTTACATCTTCAGCTTGAAGGCAGGTGACAAGGCAACGATATCTGGACCATTTGGTGAGTTCTACGCGAAGGAAACTGAAGCTGAAATGGTATTTATCGGCGGTGGTGCGGGTATGGCGCCAATGCGCTCACATATCTTCGATCAATTGCGTAGAATTAATACTAAGCGGAAGATGTCGTTCTGGTATGGTGCTCGTTCGAGGCGTGAAATGTTCTATGTTGAAGATTTCGATATGCTTGCGGAAGAAAACGAGAATTTCGATTGGCATGTAGCACTTTCAGATCCAACTCCAGAAGATAATTGGAGCGGTGATACTGGTTTCATTCATAATGTTCTGTATGAGAACTATTTGAAAGATCATCCAGCGCCAGAGGATTGCGAGTTTTATATGTGTGGTCCACCGGTGATGAATGCAGCCGTAATCAACATGCTGAAAGATTTAGGTGTTGAAGACGAGAACATCATGCTAGATGATTTCGGTGGCTAATAGCCGTAGTAAACCATATTGGTAAGCATGTTACATAAAATGGTCCGCTCGAAAGAACGGGCCATTTTTTTTAGTGTTATTTAATAGAAATAGGGTTACGGTAGTGAATCAACGGTGAAACGCTTTTGGAAAAGCGCTATAATGGATGCTCATTTGTTAGCCGTTGTGCGAGAGAGGTAAGTAGTAATGGAAACCTTGATTCTAGCCTTTATATTGATGCTTGTGGTAATTGCCGGTATGGCGATTGGTTTTATCGTGCAACGCAAATCCATTGCTGGAAGCTGCGGTGGAATCGGCGCGCTAGGTATGGAAAAAGCCTGTGATTGTGATGACCCGTGTGATGACAAGAAGGCACGAATGGCTGAAGCAGAGCGGAAAGAGAAAGAAAAGAGTTGGCAACAAAACCGAATTCATTGATTTCATATAAAATAGGCGCTTAGCGCCTTTTTTATTGCCTGCAAATCGATATAATAAAACGATATAACTTATGCAAATTAATGAGGTTGATGTGAAGGCTTTTTGCGTTCCAGAAGTGTTTTTAGATGCAAATGCAACAACACCAGTTTTACCGGACGTAGCAGCTGTAATGCAGCAAGTTTCAATGGAAAACTTTGGTAATCCGAGTAGCCCACATATGGCTGGCCTTACACCAAAAAGCATCTTAGCCAATACCCGTTCCTTGGCATCAAAGCTATTAAATGGAAGTGAAGGGCGCTTTATTTTCAATAGTGGCGCAACAGAAGGTATCAATAATGCTGTTCTATCTGCATTGATACCGCACGCGGGTAAACAACTGAGTGATCAAGTGCTGCTTTATGGTGCTACCGAGCATAAGGCAATACCGGAAGCACTCAAGCATTGGAATACCGTACTTGGTGTTAATGCTCAAATGGTGGCAGTACCGGTGGATGAATCGGGAGCTTTATCGCTCGCATTCATTCAAGAGCATATGGATAGAGCGTTGATACTTTGCACCATGGGGGCGAACAATGAAACGGGAGTGGTGCACAATTTAGCGAAGATTGCAGCGATTCGAGAACAGTTTGTGGCGCGGGCTAATAGGTTTGTACCTTGGCTGGTTGATGGCGTGCAGATACTCGGTAAAGTGAGTGTAGATTTAAGCACCTTAAAGATAGATTACGCCACGTTCTCCGCGCATAAGCTGTATGGGCCAAAAGGTGTAGGTTGCCTTTATGTGCGCAATTCCGCCCCGTTTACACCTATGCAGGTAGGTGGAGGGCAAGAGTACGGTGAGCGTGGCGGCACCGAGAATGTAGCAGGTATAGCCGCATTTGGGGTGATTTTTAATTGGCTACTCGATAATTGCAACAGCCCACTGCATGATATGGTTCAGCTTGCGCACTATCGGGAGCAGATATTAGCTGCGTTAAGAGAACTTTTTCCTGCGTTGGTGCTAAACCAGCCTTACCCCGAGAGTTTGCCCACTACGGTTAATTTTTCCGTTCCTGGCTATAGTTCCGGCGAGCTTATTTCGATGTTTGATGCCGCAGGAATTCGCGTAAGCGCCGGTTCAGCATGCAGCGCAGGTAGGCCGAAGAGTTTTGTATTAGATGCGATGGGTTTGCCCACATGGCAAGCGGAGGGCGCAATTCGTTTATCGTTTGGCCCGGCTACTGATTCTCAGTATATAGAGCAAGCTGTGCAGCGGATTAGAGGTATGGCGGCGCGTTTAGCTGCGAGCCAGGCGCCAATGCTGAGCGGCTTAGTGGTACCAGCGCCAACTCAAAGCGGCCTTGCAGTAATCGCTGATAAGCCTACACAAACATTGTATTTATTGGGTAAGTTCTACGCAGATAGCAAACATGCGGATAGCGGGTTCGATAATTGGTTAAGCAAACATTTTCCTACTGCTTCATGGCAGCAGCAAACTCTTGGTTTAGGCACGCATGAAGTGGGTGATTATCAAGTTGATATTCGCGAGCAAGGACACTTTTCTGTTCTGCATTTAATCACTGGGCGTCATCTTGAATTCAATCGAACCGGGGTTATTCTGGCCAATAATGTATATCATAACGTTGTCACTGCATCGGCAGCAGAATCGATCGCCATGGGCGCACAGTTCATTGATGTTCGGGAGCACTTGGAATCAAGCATGCAAGAAATTCCAGCGTTGCACGGTGAAACACTAATAGTGCCTCGGGCAAAGTGGTGTGAGTTTGCGCTCACAGTTGGCTATCCAGCTGCGCCAGAAAGCAGCCAACCACTCGTAACAGTATGCCGTTCGGGCGGCAGAAGTGTAACTGTAGCAGGCCTCACCACCGCAGCGGGAGGCCCCAAATTAATCTCATGTGCACAAGGTGCAACCGATATAGCTACTAGCTTAAGCACTCCCTCATCCTAACGATGAGGGTTATAGTGCTGGTAGCTTTACTACCTCATGGTCAATCGTAATTACCCAACAAGCCCCTGATTCACTGCAGGAAAGCCCTTTTACGCCGCTAGCGCTCACTTGCGCCCAGCTATCGCCGAAGTTGTCACTGCGATAAACGCCGTTGGTATTCCCCACGAGTGTCCAACTGCCAGCTATCACCATTTGTGTGAGCGGGCCTTCCAGCGGTGGAGTATTCAATTCTGTAAAGCTGCCGTTGGTGTAGCGGTAAAATTCAGGAGGGCCTTGCTCAGCACCGCCGGCGATTAAAATATCGTTGTTACCTAGTGGATAAACAGCATGAATACCGTTGCCTGCTCCGCCGGTTAAGGGAGTATTCACTACTTGAAAGCGCAGCGCGCGAGCTGATTTATACACTAAGCGAGCATACTCAGCATCTTTTGTGCCCATGGCCCAAAAGTTGTTCGCAAAGGTTACACAATTGCCATCATCACTTGCACTTTCCCCCATTAAAGAGCGCTCAGCAAAGCCACTGCGTGAACTAATCCAATGATTAGTGTTACTACTTCTTACCACATGCCAATCATCAAGAATTGCTTCGCCTAACACCCAGCTTTCGCCATCAGGAATAATATCAAAGCAGTGCAAGTATTCATCGCCATTAGCGCGATAAAGTTGACGCCAACTAAAACCAGAGTTTCGTGTGCGCATTAATCGGCTGCGTTCGCCGCGCCCGCTCGAAAGCAGAAAGGCATGGCGGTTATCATATGCAACAATTTGCCGAATATCTAAGTTGGCACTGCGCCCGCCGGGTGTACTTACTTGCCATGTTTCGCCAGCGTTTTCCGATACGGCCACTTTGCCTTCGCCACTACCAACCCAAATAGTATTGTTATCGACAACAAAAATGCTCTTCCACGAAGAACTTGGCAATTCTTGGTTCTGTTCTGCAGCAACCGTAAAAGTGAGGGCTGCACCAAGCCAGATAAAGCTCGAGATATAATGTTTCGCCATAACAGTTCCTAATTCCCATTTCGAACACAGATAATGCCTGTGATATAGTGATCTTAACCATACCATAAATACAAATTGCTTCCGATGTAATGGAACGCTGATAAGGTTTGATTGTGAAATTTCTGTTGTTAAAGTATTTTCCTGTTCGTGTTTTTTGCACCGCATGTGTTATCGCATCTTCAATCTCTATAAGCCACGCTCAACCAGCTACTGTGCTTTCTTTGGATGATTCAACCACTTCTGCACAAACTCTAACTGAACATACGTTAGCAGAGCAAAAACGGATACTCATCGAATGGTTAAATGGTGAGTTTTCAAATTTAAAACATATTTTTGAGCATGGCCCGGTTGGCGGCTACCCACCCATTTTGATGCGCCAAGCTACTATTAATTTGGGTACTGAGAAGGCGCTGTGGGTGCAACAAAGTTCGTTGGTTACACCTACAGATAGCTACCGTGAGCACCTGTATCGTTTCCGCATAAATGAGCGTAATCATACAATTATTCAAGATATCTATCTGTTACCAGATGATTTTAATGGCGAGTGGTTCTTTGATGAGATAGGTATTTCGCCACAATTAGAACAGCTTGAAGGTTGCAGCATTACTTGGCGTGCTGAGGGAAACATGATGCATGGTAATCGTGATGGTAGATTTTGTGCGTTTAAAGATGAGTTGAATCGAGTAGTATCGATTTCTTCGCAATTAAACTTGCACCCTTACCAATTAGAAGTGGTTGATACTGCTGTGGCAGACGATGGTGAGCCTTTACTGGGTGATGTGGATGGTAACGCATTAGTTCTAGAGCGAATTCGCTTTTTTCATGCCGAAATAACATTTCTCCCAGCTGGTGCCGATGCACGCAGTGATAATGAGTGGGTAGAAGCGATTCCAGAAGGGCCAATGCACGATCATGATCAACGGGTTGCTTTGTTGAATGCTGAAGATGAATTGTTTCTTGGCCATGATATCCAACTTATTGGTAATGCCAAGAATGCAGATGAATTGATATTGCGAATTTATCGGCAAACTGAAGATGAACCTGTTTTTTCCGCAAATATGGAATACTTAGGAGCAGGGCAGTGGCGCGCAAACGCTGAACGGCTGCGCGTTGAATTAAGGCTAGCGGAATCAGTTATTGATGTGCTGCCGCGTTAATGATCATCGCCATTCGTTGTGCAGATAGAATTAACTGCTGCTCAACGATTGGCCGCGCTTGATTGAAATAGGATTCACCTAACTCGGCATTGTTTAAATCATCGCTATGTGCAAACTTTTCCTCTTGGTAGGCGTGCTTGCGAGCGTAGTAGTACGATTCGTTCGCCCAGCGAGTTAACTCAGCATGCCAATCCTGGCTAGCAGGCTCTGGTAGTGGGTTCAGCTGCGCTTGTTCAGCCGGCGCTGGCATATCATCCATACCGCGAATCATTACCGTATCCCACAAGCGGTGTAAGTTTGTTTCACTGCCGAAAAAGGTTACTCGCACATCATTGCCGCCGCGATCATGTTGATATCCCAAATGCAACGGCTGATGCATATCAGTAATCCAATGGCTGAACGTGCGCAGCGCCTCGGCCTGAGCTTGCGCGCTTGTATTGGTATCAAGCATGATTTCAATATCATTCATGGCAGCACCTATAACACAACGTCGATTCGGACAATCCCGTTCCATATTAAGGCTGCTTTCAGTAGGGGGGATGTTGGCAAAATGTAATGGGCCCATCCAACGTCCTTCCTCAGTTCCCCGCACACGATCGGCCCATGTGGTGATAACAGCCAGCGATGGCTCATCCACGAGTTCAAGGCGCTCCTGCACCCAAACACGTGCTTCTGGGGTTAAGTATTCCCAAGCCATGGCACCAATATATTCGTGCCCTTGAAAGCCCCAAGTAGCACCGCGCATAGGGATTAACATTAAACCTACAATAATAAGCGTACTAACGAGTTTGCGCATCTACTGATTCTCCCGTGGTGTTTTTACTTTCATCACTCATGAAATACAGATAAGTAGGCATGAGATCTGCTGGAGTTTTTAACAAGCTTGCATCTTCAGCAGGATAAGCGCGCGAGCGCATACCAGTGCGTGTAGCGCCTGGGTTGATAACATTCACTCGTAGTGATGAATTCTCATATTCATCAGCAAGAACCTGAGCCATACCTTCGGTGGCGAACTTTGATACAGCATATGGGCCCCAGTGCGCGCGGCCTTTGCGGCCAACCCCGGAGGAGGTGAAGATAACCGATGCGGCAGGCGCTTTCAGCAAAGCGGGCAATAACGCTTTGGTCATCAAGAACTGCGCCGTTACATTTACTTGCATGATATCGTTCCAAGTAGGTAAATCGATATGCGCAAAGGGTGAAAGCACGCCTAAAATGGATGCGTTATGTAATAACCCATCTAAGCGGCCAAATTGGTCAATGATGGTGGCGCCCATATCTTGATAATTACTTTCCGTAGCGCCCTTCATATCCAGAGGAACAATTGCAGGCTCAGGGTAGCCCGCAGCAACAATTTCATCATAAACCGCTGCTAGTTTTTTCGTGGTACGGCCAAGGAGTATTACTGTTGCACCGTGCTGTGCATAAGTAATGGCGGCCACTCGGCCAATGCCATCGCCAGCACCGGTAACTAAGATAACTTTATTTGCCAACGCATCAGCTGGCGCCTGATAGTTCTGATAATGCTGCATAATGCCTACTTTACTGGTTAAAGATTTGCCCTAAGTTTACCTGTTTTTGCGCGTTAACTCAGTAACAGATCGGAAACTCGACGAAAATTCTTTAATAATCATTAGCAGAGGTGTATAACTTTCTGTTAACGTCTAATGAACAATCGGCTACACTGTAGTACGTATTGCAGTAGTTTAAGAACTAGAACAATAAGGATTGGGGATACCTCATGAAAAAACTGTTTCTGACATTGGCAATCACCTCAGCATTAGGCCTAACCGCCTGCTTGCCTGATGGTAACGATGCCCCTGTAACTCAAGAAGAAGTACAAATTCCATTCGCACGTGTAGCGTTTGATCCGGGTGCAGGTAATCTTCCTGTTCCGAGCGATATTCTATTGGGGGGCACCACTGACGGTACCCTGAATATCCCCGTTCCTGACGCAGCCGATTTTGGCAACCCGCAAAACGCGATTAATGCGTTAGATGGTTGGTCAACAGCGATGCCGCTTACCTTTGGCTTTACCTTGCCTGATGGCGTGGGTATTAACGCTAGCTCGGTAACAGCTCCAGGTGCCGTGCGTGTATTTAAAATCGTAACTGGTGCAGATACCAGTGATGCCGATTGTATTACTGCTCCGGCGGGAACGGCATGTAAGTTTGTTGGCGAACTGAAACACGGTGAAGATTTCACTGTAGTGTTCAGTGGTGGCCAAGTACAGGTAGTGCCACTGCGTCCTTATGAGCCGAAAACTGGCTACCTAGCTACGCTAACCAATGCTATCACTGATGATTTGGGCCGAGCGGTGCGTCCGTCTTCAACCTATTATTTGCTTAGCAAGCCATTGGCAACAGATCCAATTGGTGGCGCTCAAGAGCAGCAATTACAAGGGATTATTAATAGCCACTTGGCTGTATTAAACCAAGGCGGGGTAAATACTGAGAGCGTAATCTATAGCTCGCACTTCACTACGCAATCAATTGGCGATGTATTAGATGTAGCCAAGCAGATGTTATTGCGGGAAGATTTGCGCCCTGCAATGAGCTCAATGCCGATTGGCCAAACTGCAGCTACCCTGTTAGGAATTCCACCTGAAGCAGGTGCCACGTTCCTAATTGCCAACTCTGCACAAATTCATGTTGGTGAGGTTACACTGCCGTATTATAGCGCAGTTCCAACAGCAGAAAATCCAACTGCACCATTAACTGAAAGCTGGAATGCAGGCTTCGTAAGCCCAATCTCTATCATTTTGGGTGTGCAATCTGGAGCCGTTTCGGTTGAAGATCTCATTGCTATTGGTGTTAACCCTGCTGATTTAGCGAACCCAGCGAGTTTAGCGGGCCAAGTAACCTATGAAGCAGCTGCGGATACGGCTTTGGCAACAATGGATCGTTTTCGTCATTTAACTAAATACAATCCAATTCCTGCACCGAGAGCGATTCATCAAGTACCATTAATGATGTCTGTTCCTGATGTTGCTACAGTGAATGTGGTTCGTGCTGGTTTGGGATTAGAGCCATTAGTAATGCCAGCAGATGGTTGGCCAGTAGTGATGTTCCAGCACGGGATTACAGGTAACAAAACCAACTTCTTGCCGATTGCGGGTACCATGGCGCTTACGGGCCACGCAGTTGTTGCAATCGACCATCCATTGCATGGTGATCGCGGGTTTGAAATTGTAAATGCCGCAGGTGAAGTGGTTCGTGTGATCAACGCTTCAACGAACAGTGGTGGTTCACCAACCGATTATCTTAACCTCGGTAGTTTGGTAACCGCACGGGATAACTTACGCCAATCTGTTGCAGATTTGCTAGGTGTGCGAGTTGGTCTAAACTTCTCGAATGCGGCAATGAGTGGCTTGATCAACCCAACCGAAGTTAAGTTTGTTGGCCATTCTTTGGGTGCTATCGCTGGAACAAACTTTGTTGCCGTGACCAACACGCCACTGCAAGGCAATTTGGCTCCAGCACAAGCATTTTTCAACGTGCAACAAGCAGCGTTGGGTATGCCTGGTGGCGGTATTGCGCCGTTCCTACTGGAATCAGAAAGCTTCGGTCCGGTAATTGGTGGCCAAATTGCATTCCAAGCGTTTCCAGCATTCCAAGAATATGCAGTAGAGGCAGCGATATCTTCTGGTATTAATCCACAGAGCCCTGCGTTCTTAGATTTCTTACCACAAGCTTATGTCGCGTTCTATCAAGGCGGTATTGCCAATGCGGCTCAACAAGCAGCATTACAAGCAACCTTGGCGCAGTTCCAGTTTGCAGCACAAACTGTGGTAGATTCGGGTGATCCAATCAACTTTGCGGCTCGTGCACGGGCAACTGAAACACCCATGTACTTAATTCAAGCAAATGGCGATCGTGTAGTACCAAACCGTACTGCGCACCCACTGGGTGGCACGGAGCCGTTAATTCGAGAGCTTGGTTTACCATTAGTTTCAACCTCGATGATGGACGCAGACCCAATTAGTGCAGCAGTGCGCTATATTGGTGCAGGCCATTCATCATTATTGGATCCTAATGATGCAGCAGCAAATCCTGAAACTCGTGCAGCAATTACACAAGATATGCAGCAATCGATAGGTTTCTGGTTTGAGAGCCACGGCCGAGTGTTAAATATCTCTGCTGATTTGGTGCAGTAACCACAACGCTTAAGCATGAAAGATTAATTTTGCTAAATCCTTTCAGAAAAGCGTTGCAGTAATAATTAAAGGCCAGCACTAGTGCTGGCCTTTATTTTTTCTAATTCTTGTCTAGATAATACCCACCAATAGGCGTTACAGTTAGGCAATTGTTTATCTAAATACAGGGCAAAATGAATGTTAGAGCACCTCACGGAATATGGCATCTTTCTTCTGAAAGTGGCCACCATCGTTATCGGCGTAATGGTAGTGCTGGGAATGATAATTAATGCGGCAAGCCGCCAGAAAGAGCGTAAGGGTGAGTTACTGATTCATAACTTAAGTGAATCACTTACTGAAATACGTGAAAAAATCTCTATGGAGTTGTTGAATCCAAAACAACGTAAGAAGGCTCATAAAGCTGCGAAAGAAGCGAAGAAAAAAGCGGCAGAAAAGCCCGAGCAGCGCTTGTTCGTAATAGACTTTGAGGGGTCTATGGATGCCCATGAAACTGAATCACTGCGCCGAGAAGTAACAGCGATTCTTGCTGTAGCTAAACCAGGCGAAGACGAGGTTTTATTGCGTTTAGAAAGCCCAGGTGGTGTTGTGCATGGTTATGGTTTGGCGGCAGCGCAACTGCAACGTTTGCGCGATGCTGGGGTGAAGCTTACTGTTTCAGTAGATAAGGTAGCCGCTAGTGGTGGCTATATGATGGCATGTATTGGTAGTAAGATTATTGCAGCGCCTTTCGCAGTAGTGGGCTCGATAGGTGTATTGGCGCAGTTACCCAATTTTCATCGTTTACTGAAAAAGAATAATATCGATTTTGAGCAGATTACCGCGGGTGAGTATAAGCGCACGTTAACCTTGTTTGGCGAAAATACTGATAAGGGTCGGGAAAAGTTTAAGGAAGATATTGAAGGTGTGCATCAGCTATTTAAAGATTTTGTGGTTGAGAATAGACCGAGTTTAGATATTAACAAAGTGGCTACCGGTGAAATTTGGTACGGTAAAAAGGCACTCGAGCAAGGGTTAATTGATGCAATTCAAACCAGTGACGATGTGCTGTTGGACGCCGCAAAACATCGAGAAGTATTTCACGTTGAGTATAAAGCGAAGCCGAAGTTAGCAGAGCGCTTTTCGCAGGGCGCTCAGAGCGCAGCAGATAGGTTGATCATGAACTGGGTGCAACGCAGCCGATTATGGCGCTGGTAAGCTAATTAGCGCGGTTCTGAAGCCATCCAGGCAGTAACGCTAATGAAGTATGGTTAGTTTTGCAATGTGCGTTGGCTAAACGCAAAGAAGAAAGGCTCAGTAGCCATTGCTACTGAGCCTTTTTCATACGTGCTTTAAAACCTTGCAAAGCGTTAGGTTGATGTTGAGGACGTATCGTTTTGCTGATTACTTTGCGCGGGGTTTAAACCAGCACTTGGATCGTTGAAAACATCTTCATCCAACTGTTGCTCTGATTTACCAATAATCGTTGATACCATTGCATCACCGGTAATATTTACTGCGGTTCTGGTCATATCAAGTAAGCGATCCACACCAATAATTAGGCCGATTGCTTCTACCGGCAAGCCTACCTGCTGGAATACCATAGCCAACATGATCAGGCCCACGCCAGGAACGCCGGCAGTACCAATTGATGCTAGGGTGGCGGTGAGAATCACCATTAAGTATTGCTGCATCGATAAATCGATACCATACAACTGCGCGATAAATACGGTTGCCACGCCTTGCATGATAGCGGTGCCGTCCATATTAATAGTGGCGCCGAGAGGAACAGTAAACGAGGCAATTTTATTATCGACACCCAGGCGTTTTGTAGTGGTGCGCAAGGTAACTGGAATAGCGGCATTGCTGCTGGATATACTGAATGCGAAAATTTGGTTGCTAAACATTTTCTTGATGAAAATGAGCGGGTTTAATCGTGTAAGGGTACTTAATATGATGGGGTAAACAATAAATCCATGAATGAGCAAAATAGCCAGTACTGTTACGAAGTAAACGGCTAAATCACCCAATAAATCACCGAGGCCAAGATCTGCAAAGGTGCGAGCAAGTAACGCGAACACACCGTACGGTGCCACATGCATGAGGATCATTACTAGCTTCATGATCACTTCATTTACGTCTTCAAAAAAGGTTTTCAAGCGCTCGCCAGGCTTACCAATTAACGCCATCGCGATACCGAATAACAGTGCAAAAACGATGATTTGCAGCATATTGCCTTCGGCCATTGCGTTGATTGGGTTACGTGGCACCATGCCGATCAACACATCTACGAAACTTGGCGCCTGTTGGGCTTCAAAATTCACTTCTTGGCCGGCCATTGAGGCGCCGCTGCCGGGTTTAACTAGAGATGCGATGGTAAGTGCAATACTAATAGCGATACCGGTAGTGGCGATGTAGAGCACTACCGCTTTACCGCCAATGCGGCCAAGCTTGCTTGGGTCGCTCATAGAGCAAGTACCAATTACAAGGGATACAAATACTAGCGGCACAACGAGCATCATTAAACTGGTGATGAAAAACTCGCCAACAACACGCAGTATGCCATCAACAATTACAAATTTGAGCCAACTCTCAGTATCGCCGGCGATAAGCGAATTAAGAATAAGGCCGAAAATGATCCCAGCTAACATGCCGATCACGATTTTGCCGGTGAGGCCAAGTTTTTTTAGGTGCATGTGAATGTCCTGAAAATTGTTATTATATAGACCGCTAGCCTACCAGAGATGCCGTAATAGCCAAAGCCCGACAAGTTAGAATGAGCAAATAAAAAGAGGAGCAACGGCTCCTCTTTTTCGCATTCAACTCTGCTTGTTAGCTACTACAAGGTTGTTTAGCCTACGAATGTTGGGCCAATGCCATTGGTCCAAGCAATTACGGTTCCCGCCATCAGCACTACCATGAGCACTAGCCCAGCGGTAACTACAGAACTCGCGTAGATGAAACCGCGCTCTTCTGGGATGTGCATGAGGATAGGCACACCTGAGTAAAGTAGGTAAACCGAGTAGGCTACACCAGCGAGGAACACCATGGCTACGAACCACAGCTCCGGATATACAGCTGCAATTCCAGACATCATTACTGGTGTTGCTGTGTATGCTGCAAGCTCAAGTGATTGCGTGAAGCTTGGCTGGGCACCAAAGGTTTTTGCCATCCAATGAATAATGTAGGAAAGAGCAACCACACCACCAATTAAACCAAAGTACATTGCTACGGACATTACCATAGCGCTGCTTTGTGCAAGTTGGATAGTTTCCCGAGCACCAATGTTCCACCCCACATGCGCCGCAGCATAGTAAGCTGCAATACAAGGGATTAAAGCGACAATAAGGATGTGGGATAATGAAAAGCGTAAGCTTTCGTGGCGCTCATCAATTGTTTTCCATTCCTCTACCGGGTGAGCGTAGAGACCCCAGATATGATTTAGTATCATTATTATTTTCTCCTAGAAGCCGCGGCTCCGAATACTATTAAACACCACAACGGTGGTATACCATTATAGATACGGACAGGCCGTATAGATCAAGATTGAAAGGTTCTGAACAAAAGCTGTTCAGATTTTTTTGTTATAAAGATGTTACTTATGCCGAATGAATTGTTACACAGTTACCAAGATTTACTAGCACCGATTCACGCTTTTTTGCATTGTAAAACGCCAACGCGCTGGATAGAGCAGGCTGCGAACCCAAAATACCTGCCATTGCTGTTAACAGATCATCTGCATTGCGAATTGAAAGCGGCGCAAAGTGCTGGTTTGTTATTGCGCCGCTATGCAGTGGATAAGGAAAATGCAGAGCAGATCCTTACTTGGCTGGATCCTTATGAAACTCGTGTTTATCGCGGCCATTTACTCGCTGCAGATGAGCTAGCAACGTTAACGAGTGGTAATAAAAACAATGCGGTGCCGCGGCTGCGTTTGCAACAAGGCGAACCTTGGCAACATGAGCTGGTGGATCGTATGGTGTTGCTTATGAAAGAGGAGTTGCACCATTTTGATCAAGTATTCAGTATTATGGAGCAGCATAATATTGCACTACAGCCTACGTCTGCTTCCCGTTATGCCGCGGGCATGCTGCGGCATATCCGAGGCTCAGAGAAAGGCGGTTTGGTGGATAAATTGATTATCGGGGCGATTATCGAAGCACGCTCTTGTGAGCGGTTTGCCGCCTTGGTACCGTTTTTGCCGGAGCAAATTGCGCGTTTTTATGTATCGTTATTGCGCTCAGAAGCCCGCCACTTCGAAGATTACTTGGCGTTAGCGAAAATGGTAGAAGGGGCGGGCGTGCACGAGCGCGTGCAGAAGTTTTTGGCAATTGAACAGAAGTTAATAGAAAGCCCTGATAAGGCACTACGCTTTCACAGTGGGCCCGTGCAATAGAGCCGAGTATCGAGATTATTTCTTAGTGCTGAACTAAGGTTTTGGCAATGCCTGCGAACGCAGTTCGAAGTGCTTACCATCGATATCAAGAATTGAACCTTGCTCGTACCAATCTCCGAGCACAATGCGCTGACAAGCACGGCCATTTACGGTGTGTTGGTGGATATCAGGTTGATGGGTATGGCCGTGAATCATTAAATCAGCTCCACTGCTCGCTAAAAGCTGCTCTACTGCTGGATTCTTAGCATCATACTTTTGCAGTTGCTCAGCAGTTAATTGCTGATTGCCAGAGCTACTATCACGCAATTTATGCGCTAGCCAGCGGCGCCAACTCAATGGCAATGTTCTTGCTAGTGCTAACAGCATTGGGTTACGAATTACTTTTCGAAAGCGCTGATAGGCCATATCATCAGTGCATAATGTATCCCCATGCAAGATCACTACGCGGCGGCCATATAAATCAATGGTTGCGGGCTCTGAGAGAATAACGATGCCGGTGTGTTCAGCGAACTGTTGGCCAATCAAAAAATCGCGATTGCCGTGCATGAAGTAACAGGGGATACCGGTGGCGGTAAATGCCTTTAGCTCAGTTTGAATAAGGCGATGAAAATCCGTTTGGTGATCATCGCCAATCCAATACTCCACTAAATCACCTAGAATATATAAAGCATCACTTGTACGTGCTTCTGTTCGCAAGAACTCAACGAAGAGCGCCGTAATATCAGGGCGCTCTTCACTAAGGTGCAAATCAGAAATAAAACGTGTGGTCACTTTATCATTCCATAATTGCGAAAGTGGTTATTCAGCAATGCTAACGTTGTTGACCACTACATCTTCAACAGGTACGTCTTGGTGAAAGCCCGCATTGCCAGTTTTTACCACGCGAATAGCATCAACTACGTCCATTCCGCTCACTACTTCACCAAATACACAATAGCCCCAGCCATTGGGTGTTTCGTTCCGGAAATCTAGACCGCGTTCGCCATTATCTTCAACGTTAATAAAAAACTGAGCTGTGGCCGAATGCGGATCGCTAGTGCGCGCCATAGCAATGGTTCCACGCTTGTTGGAAATGCCGTTGCTCGCTTCGTTTTGAATCGGTGCATTTACGCTCTTTTGCGTCATGCCAGGCTCGAAGCCACCACCTTGAATCATGAAACCGTTAATTACGCGGTGAAAAATGGTGTTTGCATAATACCCATCGCGTACATAAGAAACAAAGTTAGCAACAGTTGCAGGTGCTTTGTCGGCAAATAATGCGATTTCGATATCGCCCATAGAGGTGTGTAAAGTTACATTCATCTTAAATTCCAAATTATCTGGGTGAACTGCAAGAACAGAAGTTTGCAAGCCCTTATTGTAAAGGATTTCCGCTTCAGCTGATACTCCCCCGCGCCGGGAAACCGCTCAGGTTTGGTTTAGTTCACTAATTTCTATAAGGATGGGCTCTATCTGTAACCAAGCCTCGTGTACACTATCTACCATGTGGTACAAGGCTAAATCTTCCGCATCAATCAATTGATACTCAGCAAGTAACTCTAGATTAATCACCTCATTCCAGAATTTCTTACCATATAAAAACACCGGGATGCGGGGCATTTTACCTGTTTGCATCAGCGTAAGTGTTTCAAATAGCTCATCGAGTGTGCCGAAGCCGCCTGGAAACACGATAAGTGCTTTAGCACGCTTAAGAAAATGCATTTTTCGTAACGCGAAATATTGAAACTCAATACTGTGTTTGGCGGCAATGAATGGATTTAATCGCTGTTCATGCGGCAGCACGATATTTAAGCCAATGCTGCCGTGCCCAGCCTCCGCCGCACCTCGGCTACTAGCTTCCATAATGCCCGGGCCACCCCCCGTAATTAAGCGGGTGCTGGTAAGGTGATTTGTCTCGATATAGGCGCCTATGTGAAATGAAAGCTCGCGTGCTTCGTTATAGAAAGAACATAGTGCCCGGCATGGGTTACTGCCACATTCATCTTCAGGAGCTGGTATTCGGGCGCTACCAAATATGGAAATGGTGTAATCAACATCTTCGCCGTTAAATGTTTTCTCGGCAGCCATCCACTCTTGGGCGAGATGTTCTGCTCGGCGATGCTCTTCCACTTCTGCAGCTTCACTAATTTCTAGATGGGGCTCTTCATTTCGTTCTTTATGACCATCTTTATACGATAATGGCGGCCGAGCCTTAGTACTATTTGCCATCGGTTGTTCCTTTTTTAAATGCAACTTGGAAACAGGATATTTGCTACTGAAAATAAGCTCTGATGCTGATAGTATACGGGTTTTAGAATCCTAGGTAACGCGCAATACACAGTGAGATTTGAAGCGATGTTAAAGCTATATAATTCGTTAACGCAACAGAAAGAAGAATTTAAGCCAATCACTGAAGGTGAGGCGAACCTTTATGTGTGTGGTGTAACGATTTACGATCTATGCCATATCGGCCATGCGCGTACCTATGTGGCCTTCGATGTAGTGATAAGGTATCTACGTTACATCGGCTATAAGGTTACTTTTGTGCGTAACGTTACCGATGTAGACGATAAAATTATTCGCCGTGCGGCGGAAAATAATGAAGATATTCATTTTATAACAGAACGCTATTTGCAGTTTATGCATGAGGATTTTCGAGCCCTCAACTTAGTAGAACCTGATATTGAACCTCGCGTAACCACGCACATGGCAGAAATTATCGAAATGGTTGAGCAACTGCTGGCAAAAAAACATGCGTATATCGCCGATTCTGGAGATGTGCTATTCGATGTATCCAGCTATCCGGAATACGGCCGTTTGAGTGGCCAAAACTTAGATCAATTGCAAGCAGGCTCGCGAGTTGCAGTTAGCGATGGCAAACGCAATCCTATGGATTTCGTATTGTGGAAAAAAGCCAAAGCAGGGGAGCCGAGTTGGGATTCCCCTTGGGGCGCAGGGCGCCCTGGTTGGCATATTGAATGCTCGGCTATGAATGGCAAACACTTAGGTAAGCACTTTGATATTCATGGTGGCGGTTCCGATTTAATGTTCCCGCATCATGAAAACGAGATTGCACAATCTTGCTGTGCGCACGATACACCTTATGTAAATTACTGGATGCATACGGGAATGGTGCAAGTGAACCAAGAGAAGATGTCGAAATCACTGGGCAACTTTTTTACCATTCGTGATGTGCTGAAAGAATACACAGCGGAAACAGTGCGGTTCTTTTTGCTTTCTGGGCATTATCGTAGCCAGTTAAATTATTCAGAATCGCATTTGCAGCAAGCGCACTCTGGTTTAGAGCGGTTGTATACGGCGATGCGTGGTATCACGGCAGCAAAAACTAGTGCGGAAATTAGAGCGCCATATGAAGTGCGGTTCCGGGCTGCTCTGAACGACGATTTTAACGTACCAGAAGCGATGTCGGTACTGTTCGATATTACCCGCGAAGTAAACCGGCAGCGAGCCGGAAATCTCTCAGCTGCTGCGCAATTAGTAGGCTTGATGATTGAATATGGGGCTGTATTAGGCATTTTACAGCAAGCACCGGAAGCCTTTTTAAAGGGCGCTGATGTGGATACCGATGTAGCGCATATAGAAGCTTTAATTGCAGAACGGAATGCAGCGCGCGCAGCAAAGGATTGGCAACGCGCAGATGTAGCACGAGATCAGCTACAAGCACTCGGAATCGTGCTCGAAGACACAGCTGAGGGCACGCTGTGGCGCCGTCAATAATCGTATGATACATACTTTGTAAACTGGTATGTGAGAGATAAGAGGTTATTAATAATGAGAACCCCAAATTTGGAACTCATCGCTTCGATAGCTGAAGTGAACAATACGCAAGCAGATGCGCTGATCGTAGTGGCTGAACATTTACATGAATTGCCAGAGCCATTTGCCAATAGTGTAGCGGATGCCAGTGCAATAAACGCGCACATCACTGCCGGTGTGAATGTAGTTCGTTGTGCAGAGGCTCCAGCACAACGCTTAATTTTAGCGCCTACCGGTTCTTTACATCGTGATTACGATGATGTGCGCCGATTTTATGATGCAGCGCGCAGTGCGGCATTAGTAGCGCGTAATGCTGGCGCGAAAGCACCGGCCTTGTGGTTACCAGAGGTTCCCGAAAACCCGGCATTCAAACTGGCTCGAGAAGCGGCTTGGTTTGGTTTTTGTCAGGGGCTATATGAGCCATTAGAAGCTCGTGAACATTTCGGTGAGGGGCTAGAAGAGATTTACCGTATCTATTTGGTGGGGCCAACCCAGCAGCCAGCCAATTGGTTAACCGCAGTGGAAAGTGGCCGCAGAGTAGCGCGTGATTTGTGCGGCACTGAACCGGAGCGTATGTCACCACTTCGGTTTGCCGAGTATTGTCAGCAAGCATTTGCGGGTACTGCTGTGAAGATGCAAGTAGTTGATGATCAACCCCAACTGGAGCATGAGTATCCTCTATTGGCGGCGGTTGCCCGGGCATCCTTTCATACGCATCAGCGGCCTTGCGTGATTCGCTTAGAATACGTACCGGAGGGTGAGGTAACGGAAACATTGCTTATGGTTGGCAAGGGCATCACCTATGATACCGGCGGGGCTGATTTAAAAATCGGTGGCCATATGGCGGGAATGAGCCGTGACAAGGGCGGTGCAGCAGGTGTTGCAGGCTTTGTTAAAGCGGTTGCGGAAATACAACCTGCGGGTGTGAAAGTGATTGCGGAGCTAGCTGTAGTTCGCAATAACATTGATGCCATGGCCTTTGTAGCAGATGAAATTATTACTGGCCGTTCTGGCAAACGTGTGCGCATTGGTAATACAGATGCTGAAGGCCGTTTGGTAATGGCGGATTGTTTGGCGCACCTTACCGAGTTAGCACAGCATGAAATTCAGCCGAGTTTGTATACGGTGGCAACCCTTACCGGCCACGCAGCAGTGGCGAAAGGGCCATACACGGCACTCGTGCCGAATGGGCCTGCGCAACAATCTGGGTTGGTACAGAAACTTTTAGACGCTGGTGAGCGTTGGGCCGATCCAGCTGAATTATCACCAAGCCGGCGTGAGGATTTTGATTTTGTGCGCGGCCGCACCAAAGCAGATGATTTACTGTCTTCGAATAATGGTCCTTCGGCAACAACCAAGCGTGGACACCAATTCCCTATGGCATTTTTGGCAGAAGTAGCCGGATTAGCCGAGCATGGTGTTAATAGTGCAAAGCCATTGCCTTATATTCATATTGATATTGCAGGAAGTGGTGTAGAAGGTGGTGATTGGCAGCATGGCAAGCCAACGGCAACTCCGGTGTTGGCATTAGCTGGTGCTTTTATCGCAGTACCTTAAGCTATTCAATACCGCGGCTGCGTTTATCAACCACTCGGCGAGCTACAAAGGTAATATGAATATGCTTGTCATCAGAACCCCAGCGGCATTCAGTAGGCCGATTTGGGTCATCGCACCAAGTGGGTTCGCCGAGATGATGCTGCACTTGTGTGTAGTGCATGCCGATATCAATATAATTGTAATTGGTTCGGTGTATTTTGTTATCGCTACAAGCAGCTAACAAAATAGCGCTAGCCATTAAGAACATTAATTTAATGGGTGGCTTGGGTAATACTTTACCTTGGTACATAACAGCACCTCGTTTTAGATGCCACCTACATTGGTGGCTCTATTTTTAATAAATCCAGTTGTTCTTTAGTTTTTCCATGTGGCTCAGGCTTGCGAGTATCGCTATTGATGTGCACAAAAACGATATCGTCGGCCACGCATATATTCTGTTTCGTACCTTTATTGCGAACTACACAGGTAACTGCAAGAGAGCTTCTGCCTACATGCTTTATTTCCAAACCAAACTCAACCACATCACCTTGGAATGCGGAAGCTTCGAAGGTGATTGCGCCCATATGCTTAGTTACCAAACTTTTTTGATCTAGTTGGCAGCTCGCAAAGATATAGGCTTCCTCATCAATCCATTCGAGAATACGCCCACCAAATAGGGAGCCAGCAAAATTTAAATCATTCGGCATTACTAAGCGTCTGGATAAGAACCGCATCATTATTCCTTTTAATAGAGATAAGCTGATCTAAAGACATTATAGCGTAAAAAAAAGCCACAGCATTCAATGCAATGGCTTTATTCTATTCGAATTGCTCGTTAGTGCCGAGTTATTAACCGGAAAGGCTCAGCACCGCAGTTTAAAAGCGAGCCCGAACACCTAAACTAAATCCACGGCCAGGAAGTGGCGCGTAGTCTTTAATAAATGAACTGTGCGCATAGCCTAGTTCATTAGTGATATTTTCAGCTTTGAAATACACAGACAAATCTTGCCCTGCAAAATAACCAGGGTAGTAGTTCACATGTAAATTCACCAAGCCAAACTGATCGGTTGCTGTTTCATTTTCAGCTGTACGATTTTGTGCAAAGTAATGGGTATAACCTAAGGTAGCGTCCCATTTTGCTTGCGTAAAGGTAGTGCTTAAACCAAAACGTTGGGCTGGAATGCGTGGCACGTTACCACCACTGCTAAACACGGCACGGGTGTAATCCGAGAAACCATTTAAACGCCACTCTGAGTTAAATACATAACGGCCGGATAGCTCATAACCATATAACTCGGCACCACGTTGTTGATACTGATACACCGGTAAATCGCCGAATTCATGTTCATGATCATGATCATTATCATGGCCATGATCGTCATGGTCCGCATGAAATAGATCACTATCGAGCACTTCGCTCACGAAACCTAAACTCTGCTGATAAATAAAGTTGTTCACTCGGTTGAAGAATAAGCTTGCATCCAGATGCCACTTATCACCTTCAAAGTGCATACCAAAATCGAGATTTAATGAGCGCTCTTTCGCCAAGGCAAAATCGGCCAGTTCTAACTCATACATGGTGTTTGCATGGTCATGGTCATCCGCAGGGTCTGCCACCAAGGAATGAATTTTGTACACACCACCCACTTCATACGTGCGAGTAGCGAAGTGAGCGCCGTTTGCAAAAAGCTCGTTTGCTTGCGGTGCGCGTTCGCTGTAGCTCACACTACTGGATAATTTCAAACCATTGCTCACCTGCCAATTGAAGCCGGTAGATGCACTTAACGGAGTGTAACGCAGGGTATTGAAATTTTCTGTTGAAATTTCAACTTGTTCAGCACGAGCGCCTAGTTCCCAAGTAATGTCACCAAATGCTTTCTCAGCGATCCAAAACCCGCCTACCATATCGGTATCAGAACTTGGTGTGTATGCCTCGGCGCCAAACGATTCATATTGTTGGAATGATACTTGAGTACCTACAGCACCGCGCCAGCCGGCAATAGGATTGTGCCGCGCGATAATGCGCAGCTCGGTTTGCTCAAGGCCGAAGCCGGTTTCAATAAAATCATCTTCAATTTCTGCATGGCTTAAATCGGTATAGCCAACACTCACATCTACACTTTCGAAGCCAGTAAACGGATTTTCAATCGAACTAAGAAATTGGATTCGGTCTTGCTTCATACGGGCAAAAATACCGTCGTCGTGGTCATCATGCTCATCCTCATCATGGCCATGCTCATCGCTATCATCGTGCGCATGCCCAGGAATTCCATAATCTCGCTCTAAACGGCCAAATGAAATGCCAGCAAAACCGCGGTCGAAAAAGTAACTACCACCAATAGTTGCGCCTTTATCGTCGGTGAAACTATTTTCAATTCTATCCTCATGACCATCCGGGCCATGGAACTCAGGCACACGAGTATCGTTAGCTTTTCGGTAGAAACCATCTAAATGCAGAGCAAAATCATCTTGGCCAGCATTTAAATCAAAGCTACCACTGCGCTCATCAGAAACGCTGTTATAGCGCACACCGTATGAGCCCTCTAAACCATTAATTTGTTGCCGTGGCACACGATTATCTACCACATTTACTACACCACCGCTGGCGCCGCTGCCGAACAGCAAAGTGGCTGGCCCACGCAATACTTCGATTTGTTGTGCGGTAGTTGCTTCGGTAGAAACCGCATGATCCGGACCACCACGAGAAATATCAGCAACATCTAAACCATTCTGCACAATTTTAACTCGCGGGCCATCAAGGCCGCGAATGATTGGGCTACTAGAAGTGGGGCTGTAGTAGGTTGCTTGCACGCCAGGTAAGCCGCGTAGGGTTTCGCCTAAAGTAGCCGCTTCGTTGGCCCGCAGCTCATCGCCATGTAAAACATGCACGGGTTGCGCACTTTCCAATGCAGTTTTCTGTAGTGGAGAAGCTGTAACAACAATACGTTCGTATTGTTTTTCAGTGTCGCGTGCTTCGCTACGTTCTTCGGTTTGTGGCGTTTCAGCGAGAACCAGCTGTGGAGTTAATAATGCCGCGATAGCCAGGGCTATGGGGGTCTTCTTTAACATCATGATTCACCCGTAATTTAAGAATTAAGTTAAGGAGTAAGTTATCGTTATTAGGTATGTGATAATATAACATTACATAAATTCTTCGTCACTCACAAGTTTTTTGGGTGCTGGTGCGGCAGAAAGCAGATAAACTGCGATATTCTTTAATGCCTTGGGTTACTTAATTACTGCAGTTAGCTTAAAGTGCTAAGAATCCTCACATAAATCCTGATTTCAAAAAACGGAAGCCATAATGGAATACCAAAACGTTTCTCGCCGCGATACGCATGCTACGGGCAAAAAATTAACCTTGCCAACGTTGTTAACGGCGCTAGCCGCAGCACTTTTGTTAAGTGCATGCGCTCCCGCACCTGAACAGCAAAAGGTTACTTCCAGTGCTAACCCTGATGCAGTGCAAGCGCACCTCGAATTTTTAGCAAGTGATTTGCTGGAAGGCCGCGATACGGGCGAGCGAGGGCATGAAATTGCATCGCACTATATCGCTACGCAATACAAAATTATGGGGCTAAAAGAAGCAGGAACGGACGGTTATTATCAGCGTGTTCCTTTCCGCTCTGCGCGACTAGCCGATACGCAACCTACATTTGTGATCGCAACCCCATCGGGTGAGCATGAGTTGCAGTATCGTCGTCATTTCACTACCACGGCAAGTACTGCAGAAGAAATTTCCGAAGTAAATGCCGAAGTGGTATTCGTAGGGTATGGATTAGTTTCTGAAACGTTCGGCATTAATGATTACGAAGGTTTGGATGTTGAGAATAAGATTGTGATTGCAGTAAGTGGCGGCACTCAGGGTTTACCAAGTGAAGAAGCTGCCCATTTAGGGGCGCAGAAGCAACGCCAAGCTGCAGAGCGCGGTGCTGTTGGCTTTATCACTTTGCACACACCAGAGCGTGAGGCCGTGCGGCCATTTGAGCAAGCAGTGTTGTTTTCTGGCGGCGCGCGCATGCGTTGGTTAGACACTGATGGTAATGCGCATGGTGAAGATGGCCAACTACGAGGTAGTGCTTATCTTGATTACCGTGCTGCAGAACCTATGTTTGCTGACGCTGAATACACGCTAGAGGATATATGGGCAGCATTAGAGGCTGGTGAGCGGCCACCTTCGTTTGCACTGAACGCAAGTGTAACCATGCGTCGTGAATCTATTTTTAGCGAAATTGATAGCCCGAACGTAATTGGCATGATCGAAGGCTCCGATCCAACATTAAAACATGAATACGTTCTGTATACAGCGCACTCGGATCATATTGGGTTAGCACGTGATTTTTCTACTACATCAAAAGTAAACAACGGCGCCCTTGATAATGCCGCGGGCGTTGCGGTGATGCTAGAAACTGCACGTATGTATGCCGAGCAAGTAGCCGCTGGCAGTGGGCCGCGTCGCTCGATTATGTTTGCCGCGGTTACCGCTGAAGAAAAAGGTTTGTTGGGTGCTGATTACTTCGCTCACAACCCAACGGTGCCACTTACTAGTATCGTGGCGAATGTGAACCTTGATATGCCAGTATTGCTGTACCCATTTGCGGATGTAATTGCGTTTGGTGCGGATCACTCAAGCCTAGGTGATGTGGTGGCGCGAGCGGCTGGCCAACATAATATTGCGTTAAGCCCAGACCCAATGCCAGAACAAGCGATCTTCACCCGTTCGGATCATTACACCCTAGTACGCCAAGGTATTCCGGCCGTATTTCTAATGACCGGTTTTACCTCACAAGATGAAGATGAAAACGGTGGTGAAATTTGGGGTAAATTCTTTGCGGAGAACTATCACCGCCCTGGCGATGATATTGAAACCCTCACGGAAACCTATGGCGGTATTCGCTATGATTTTGGTGCGCTATTTACCGATATTAACTTCGAAATTGGTATGGAAATCGCTAATGCTGATGAAGCACCGTATTGGTTGAGCGATAGCTACTTCGGTAAGATTTTCTCAGCCGATAGCCCAGTACGAGATTAATCAATGGCCACAAATACATTTCCAGACCCATCTGAGAATGAACAAGGTGCCGGCATAGCTGCCGGCACCTATGTTTTGCACAAGCAACTTGAAGCAGATTGTTTTAAGGTTGGCCATTTACCGCTGTGCCAAGTGCTGATGATGAATGATCGGCAGTATCCGTGGTTTATTTTAGTGCCAAAATTGGCCGATGTGCGGGAGATATATCAGCTAAGTTTGGCAGACCAATTTCGCTTAGTGAATGAATCGAGTTGGTTTGGCGATATGATTATGAACCAATTCAATGGTGAGAAGCTGAATATTGGCGCATTGGGTAACGTGGTACCGCAACTGCATTTACAC
The DNA here is from genome assembly GCF_047920995.1 of Aliidiomarina sp. NCBI lineage: Bacteria > Pseudomonadati > Pseudomonadota > Gammaproteobacteria > Alteromonadales > Idiomarinaceae > Aliidiomarina > Aliidiomarina sp. Next base: position 4,603 of record NZ_JBLRWZ010000025.1, on the reverse strand, counting down.
CATATTGTCCGCACGCAATATGATGCGGTTTGGCCAGCTCCGGTGTGGGGGAAGTTGCCCGCAAAACATTATGCAGTTGAAGAGGCGGCAAGACGAATTCAGCTGGTAGAAACGAAGCTCGCTGAATACCGTCCTGCGATAGATGATATTGATGCATTACTGCATCCATCATTGAACACAGATGATTGAGGTTAGCCAGCGAGTTCCTCAAGAACTTGCATACACCAAGCGTGAATACGCTCATCTGATAGCTCGTACTGAGAATCTTCATCCAGGGCTAACCCAACAAATAAATTGTTATCTTCGATAAGGGCTTTTGACGCGATAAAATCGTAGCCTGCATTAGGCCATAAACCGATGCGGCGAATTGTGCCGGCAGGGTCGGTGTCAGTAATGGCATCATGTAACATGCCAAGAGCATCTTGAAACCACTCGCCATAACCTTGTTGATCCCCCATGCCAAATAGCGCAATGGTTTTATGGTGCAAGTTAAGGTTTGCTATTTCATCCCAGCGGCTTTCCCAATCTTCTTGAATTTCACCGAAATCCCAAGTGGAGAGGCCAAACACCAAAATATCGTAATCTTCCGCAGCTTTTAGTGGTGTATCTTTAATATTGTGCAGCTCAACAATATCGGCCCCAATAACATCGCGTATTTTTTCTGCTGCGATCTCGGTGTAGCAGGTGGTAGACCCATAAAATAAGCCAATACGAAAATCACTCATAAACTACGGAAGCTCCAAATGGTTGTGCACAGCACATCGTGATAACAATTAGGATATTAGGGGCGCCAAGCATAGCAGAAACTGTACTTAAGCTCATCACCGAATTGCGCTTGGTATTATGCATGTTTTAAGCATAGTAATGGCAAACCATACGCTGGAGTGAGGCAGCAAGATCAGCTACAATCGCTGCGAATTTTATGGTGGGGTGATAGTGAGGTGGTTATGGCAAAGCAGTTATCCGCGTTAGCAGATGCGCTAGAAGTTGTTTTTGATGAAGCTGTAGTAAACGGTGATGATAATGAATTATTCGCCAGCGGCTACTTGCGTGGTCACTTTGACCTTGTAGTTGCACAACTTGAATTGCAGGGCGAGCAGGCGCCTGAGAAGCTATGGGAAGAGCTGCGCTTGGCTCTGCACAATACTCGTGGTGAGTTAAATCCGCAGGACCAGCAGCATGTGAAAAACATGCTTGAACGCCTCATTGCTGCGGCAGACAATATGGCTAGCATTGATTAAAGCAACGAATTCCTTAGGCTTTGGTAAACGAATCGCTATTCCTGCAAAACAAACACAGGTTGCTTGCGAATAAGCGCTCGTTTGGCGAAGCGATCGGGGGCAAGAGCCTCCACCAAGGGGAGATGCAAGGGTAACGGTTGGTTTTCAAGAAGATTAGCTAGCAACTCTGCAGCGAGTGGGGCGCTCGTTAAGCCGCGCGCACCAAGCCCGGTAAGCACCCACAAATTTTGCCATTCGTGCAGCCCATCTGCGCAATTTCCTACTTCGGTATTGCCGGTTACCACATCAGCAGATTGATAAAACGGAACCCTACCAACCATCGGTAAGTGATCGGGCGTAGTAGCACGAACACCAGCCCGGCCACTGATAATTTCTAATTCGCTGAAATCAATACCTAAGTTGGCAATCTGTTGCTCCACATTAGTCTCGTTATCCTGCTCAATGTAGTTGGCTGTTGCGCTAGTTTTATCAAACGTAGCGCCGATGCAACAACTATTGTTGTGTACCGGAGTTAGGTAACCAGAATGGCATATAACCTGCTGTAGCGAACGCAGCGGGTGCCGCTCTGGAACCCGCAATTGCGTGATTTGGCCGCGCACTGGGCGAATTGGTAAAAGCTCTTGTGGCAGTAACGAATTGGTTTCTGCCCCAGTTGCCAATATGAACTGCTGCGTGCGCATAGGCGTAACAACGGCTTGCTCGTTAGCGTATTGATTAGTGGTTACCACATCAAACAACCATGCACTGCTTAAGCTTGCTTGTTCTGGCTTAAGGTTTTTAACTGTGGCAGCGAAGCGCACCGTAAGGGGCAGCTTTCGTTCTTGGCGATAGCGCTGAACGAAGGCAAAAATCTGTTGTACTAAATGTTGCGGTTGCACCCATCCAGCTTTTGCCATTAGCACCGCTGGAGCGGGTAGTTCGCAATGCGCTGCGCGGCTGGCCTGGGTTTGCGTTAATGCTTGCCATATTGAAGTTGGGTACAATTCCTTACCAATAATCGAGCGAACTTTTAGTAAGCTGTGCTGATTTTGCAATAACTGTTGCACACCCGAAATGTGGCAAAGATGCGGTGCTACATCGCGATACATGGCTAATGCATAATCATTGGCACGGCTGAAGAAATTACTGGCAGGTGTCCAATCAGCTTGCAGTAACGGGTAAACGGCACCTTGCGCATTACCCGAAGCACCAGCAGCTGGCTCCGAGGCTTGGCTATATAAGTGAATGTGTTGCGGATTATTGCGCAACGCATACAGTAACGAAGCTGCCGCAATGCCATCGCCAACGATGGTAATATTTGCTGGTTCGCACCTATCCGCGGCGCTCTCAGGTGGTTCTGAAAATGGCAGTGCATGCGCTTGTGTATGCTTGGGTGGGTGCGCAAGTTTCGCTATTTTACCAATTAACATATCGCGTTTGCGGCCAAAGCCAGGCCGCCGGCGCATTGTTACTCCTACCCGTTGTAACCCCCGGCGCACGTGCCCAGTGGCCGTAAATGTTGCTAAGGTTGCTTGCGTTGCCATGCTAATGGCGATTGCCCGATACAATTCAGGTTGCCACATGCCCGGATTTTTACGCGGTGCAAAGCCATCAAGAAACCAGGCATCTACGCAGCGCGGGTTTGTTTTAACCCAGCTAGGGAGTTGTTGCAACACATCACCAAAATGGATATCTAAGGTAATTCGTGGGTGGATATGCAAGCGATGTAACCCGGGTACAAACGTTGGATAGCGTGCATATAGTTGCTCTGCTAAGGCGTGCAAATGCTCTGTATCGCTGCTTTTAAAGGCACTGATAGCGTGCTCGAGATCCTTGAGCTGCAAAGGATACTTCTCGAAACTAACGAAATGTAAGCGAGCGCAAGAGGGGGCTTTAGTAAGAAATAATGCTGCGGTAAGAAGAAAATTTAAGCCGGTACCAAACCCCGTTTCGGCGATAATCCATACTTTGCTCGGATCATCTTTTATGGCGGAATTTGAAAAACGTGTGCTAAGCTCGTTACCCTCTAGAAATACGTAGGTGCTCTCGGCGATACCATTTTTCCGGGAAAAATAGATGTCGCCAAATAGAGCTGATTCGGGCGTTCCTTGCGTATCAAAGCTGACACGTGCTGGTTGTATCGGGGAAAACATTTTTGTCATTTTTACCTATTACTCTCATACTTCAGTCAGCAGACCACTTAAGAGTGCGTTTTCGTTTTCTTCGGGACAGGGTATGATACCCCAAATTTACTAACAGGATAGATTCAATGAGACGAGCAGTCGTAACCGGAATCGGAATTGTATCAAGCATTGGTAATAACCAACAGGAAGTGTTGGCTTCGTTAAAAGAAGGTCGTTCAGGTATAACCCGCGCAGAAAGCTTTGCCGAAATGGGTTTACGTTGCCAAGTATGGGGCGATCTGAAAATTAATGTGAGCGAGCATATCGATCGCAAGGCATTTCGTTTTATGGGCGATGCTGCTGCGTATGCGTTTATCGCGATGGAACAAGCGATTGCCGATGCAGGTTTGTCGGAAGCCGAAGTGTCCAATGAACGCACGGGCCTAGTTGTAGGCTCGGGTGGTGCATCTGGTGAACATCAAGTAGCTGCAGCAGATACCTTACGTGAGAAAGGTGTGAAACGCGTAGGCCCTTATATGGTTCCGCGTTGCATGGCATCTACTACCTCGGCATGTTTAGCAACACCAATGAAAATTAAAGGTGTGAACTACTCGATTAGTTCAGCTTGCGCCACTAGCGCCCATTGTATTGGCCATGCGTTAGAGCTTATCCAACTTGGTAAACAAGATCGTGTGTTTGCGGGTGGTGGTGAAGAGTTACATTGGACCCTGGGCATGGAATTTGATGCGATGGGTGCACTGAGCACAAAATATAACGATACGCCTGAGAAAGCATCGCGTACCTATGATTCCAGCCGCGATGGCTTTGTGCCTTCCGGCGGTGGCGGTATGTTGGTAATTGAAGAGCTAGAAACAGCACTTGCCCGTGGCGCTACTATTTATGGTGAAATCGTGGGCTACGGCGCTACTTCAGATGGTTACGATATGGTTGCTCCATCAGGTGAAGGCGCCGTGCGTTGTATGAAGATGGCGATGCAAGGCTTAGATGCGCCAATTGATTACCTCAATACCCATGGTACCAGTACGCCAGTAGGCGATGTAAAAGAACTTGAGGCGATTCGTGAAGTATTTGCTGATAACACGCCGTTAATCAGTGCTACTAAAGCGATGACAGGCCACAGCTTAGGTGCTGCAGGTGTTCATGAAGCGATTTATTCATTATTAATGATGAAGGAAAGCTTTGTAGCACCATCGATCAATATTGAAACACTTGATGAAAAAGCGGTTGGCATGAATATCG
>NZ_JBLRWZ010000024.1:0-41497 GCF_047920995.1 Aliidiomarina sp. | reverse complement strand
AAGCGTGAAGATATTCAGCGTGGGCAAGTATTGGCGAAGCCAGGTTCAATTACTCCACACACTAAGTTTGAAGCAGAAGTGTATGTATTGAGCAAAGAAGAAGGTGGACGTCATACTCCATTCTTCAAAGGCTACCGTCCACAGTTCTACTTCCGTACAACAGACGTAACTGGAGCAGTAGAGCTTCCAGAAGGCGTAGAAATGGTAATGCCTGGTGACAACATCAAGTTCGTAGTTGAACTGATTGCACCAATCGCAATGGATGACGGATTACGTTTCGCAATTCGCGAAGGTGGCCGTACCGTAGGCGCTGGTGTTGTATCTAAGATTCTAGATTAATTTTAGTTAGCACCACGAAAGAAAGGCTTCCCTCGGGAACAATGCCAGTCAGCTTAACTGACTGGCATTATCCCTCGGGAAGCCTTTTTTATTGGTAAATGTTCAATATGAGGTGTTACTCTTATATCCATACGCCATTGAGGAGCGCAGCTTGAGCATGACCACTTGGATTAGCCATCGCGGTTATTGTGGAACTAAAGATAAGCCGATAGCCACCGAGAATACAGCGGCAGCATTTTTGGCAGCAATAGAGCATGGCTTCGAACATCTAGAAACTGATTTGCGAGTGAGCCGTGATGGCCACATCGTGCTCTGCCATGACGCCGGCTTATCTCGCGTAAGTGGGCGCAATGCCCAAGTACACGAGTTAACTCGCAAAGAGCTTAGCAAAGAGCGCTTACAGCATGGCGAAACGTTACTATTCTTTGATGAGTTCCTGGAACACTTCGCCCATTTACACTGGATTCTCGATATTAAACCTGAACAGGCAGAGCAAACTGTGGCCATCTTGCAGCGGCTGCGTAGCGACAAAGCAATCGATGAGTTTTTACACAGTCGTGCGCGCTATTTGTTCTGGCATCCTAACCATCAACAACAACTCACCCATATCTTACCCGAGGCATTTTGCTTAGCGCGCGAGCGGCATTGCTATTTAGCGGGTGCCGCAGCGCTATTTGGCCTTCCTGCATTAGCGAATATTGAGGCGGGTCAATACTATGCGGTACCACCAACGTTGCGGAACATCCCTATCTTGAGTGAGCGCATTGTGCGTAATTTTCATGTGCGCGGAGCGAAAGTAATTGGTTATCTGCCAGAAAGCCCTGAACACCATAAACGTGCGTTAGCGGCAGGTGTAGATCAATTGCTTACCAATCACACACCACGAATTCTGCAACAGCTGAAATAGTTTATTCTGCCAATCACGAGGGTGCGGCTACCATTGCGATGGTGAACGTGATAAAAATAACCTTCGGCAAAAAACCAATAAAAATAACTAAACATGCGCTTTAAACCTCTGAAAGCCAGAAAAATTCACCGTTGGCTCACGCTATTATTTGGTATCCAATTAATTATATGGAGTATCACTGGTGCGGCTATGGTGATACTGCAGTTGCCGTATATTCACGGCGATCATTTGGTGCAACCTGCAGATCGCTCTGTTACCGAGTTTGCCTATCTGGAGAACATTACTTCGGTAGCCAATGAATATCCCGATGCTACAGAAGTTACCTTAGTAAATCGGTATATTAATAACGAGTTTCAGCATGTGTTTGTGGTGAGCGGCAATGCAACCCGTTTGCTTGATGCCGCTACTCTTCAGCCTGTTATCATTAGCGAGCAGGATATTCGCGCACTTGCCAAGCGCTACTATGCCCCGAGAAATGCCCCAAAAACTGCCCCAAGCAACGGCCAAGCACACAACCACGAGCCGAGTATTTCCCAGTTACAGCTCTTAACAGAACCAACAGAATCTGAACTGGCAGCTCGCCATTTACCTGCTTGGCAAGTTCGTTTTGTGGATACCTCCAATACCACCCTGTATCTTTCGGCAGTTACCGGGGGCTTGGTTACGCAACGACACACGGCGTGGCGCTTTTTTGATTTCATGTGGATGCTGCATATCATGGATTATCAAGATCGTAGCGATATTACTAAGCCTTGGTTGCTGGCGTTTACGGTGCTTACATTGCTGATTAGTGTTTCCGGGCTAATGCTTCTAGCGCAGAAGTATTTATCTCGCCCATGGCGTCGGTTATGGAGAGATTCGTAATGATAGGTAAGAGGTCGCGCAAAAGTAAAATGGGCTGGCTTAGCAGTTTGCATCGCCGAATTGCGCTGGTGTTAGTTATCCAAGTAATGATTTGGTGCGTTACGGGTTTCTATTTCAGTTGGCAAGGCCGCGAGGGCCTTACGAATGAAGAGTATTGGCATCAGTTACCAGCACAACCACTATATACCAAACAACGTTATATAACGCCGGATCTGCAACTGCAAAATCTTGGCAACGTACGCTCCGTGCGGGTGCGTATTATCGATAATGTGGCGCAGTTTGAGGCCACCTATGTGGCAAACAACACGCCGGGGCACCAGCAAGCGCCAAATCGCAGTAAAGCAAGCTCCTACGCTGTGGCATGGTTTGATGGGGAAACAGGACATCGTTGGCAAACCAGCGCTCTCACAGCGCAGCGGTTGGCGGTAAACTCATATTTAGGTTCTGGCATGTTTAATGGTATTCGCGATGTACAGCGCAGCGTTGAATTCCCGCATTGGGCTGGGCCTGGATTTCGGGTAGATTTTGCCGACGATTTGAATACCCGAGTATATATTGATGAATCCAGCGGCGCAGTGCTCGGGCACCGTAATGACCGTTGGCCTCTCATTGATTGGATGTACCGCTTGCACTTCATGGATTACTCGGGCAAGCGCGATTTTAATAACCTATTCATCATTTTCGCAGGCTTACTCAGTGTATGGCTTTCTATCACCGGCATTTTAATGATTGCGCGGGTTTGGAAACAGGGCGGATTTGTTGCCAAGCGCTGATTACCGTACAATACGCGGCTACGCGAAAGTACCAAGCCAAAACGAACGCTGTACGCAGCGAACCATAAGAATTAAAGGAGAACGGCATGGCCGCTGCTCAGAATAATCAGAACAATTCTGCAAATAATCTTCCTAAACGAGGATGGTTTACCCGGTTTCTAGACACCGTTGAGTGGCTAGGTAATTTACTACCGCACCCGGTAACCTTATTCGCAATGTTTGCCTTATTCGTTGTATTCGCCAGTGGTGTAGCCGCATTTTTTGGCGTGAGCGCTGCGGATCCGCGCCCTGGTAACGAAGGGGTAATGATTACCGTAAATAGCTTAATGAGCGGCGAAGGCTTGCGCTGGATGGTTTCCAATCTGGTAACGAACTTTACCGGTTTTGCTCCGTTAGGTACGGTTTTAGTGGCAATTTTAGGGGTTGGTGTGGCCGAACGTTCGGGCATGCTTTCCGCCATGATGCGCGGTATGGTAATGGGCGCATCTCCGCGCATGGTTACCGTTGTTGTAGTATTCGCCGGTGTTATTTCGAATACTGCTTCAGAGCTTGGCTACGTGGTGCTAGTACCCTTAGCCGCAATGATATTCCACTCTTTAGGCCGCCACCCACTAGCCGGCTTAGCCGCAGCATTCGCAGGTGTTTCTGCCGGTTACAGTGCCAACCTGTTCATTGGTACCGTAGATCCACTATTAGCAGGCTTCACCACAGAAGCCGCGAATTTGCTGGATGCTGATTATGTAGTTGGCCCTGAAGCGAACTGGTTCTTTATGATTGTCAGTACATTTTTGATCGCTGCGTTAGGCGCTATCGTTACTGAAAAAATCGTCGAGCCGAAACTAGGAAAATATAACCCAGATGAAGCCGATCCTGATTACGAGGATGATGGCAATGTGAAGATGGCCAAGTTAGATCCGCAGGAAAAACGTGGCTTAGCATTTGCGGGATTAACATTTCTTGGTTTGGCTGTGTTGTTAGCGCTTACTATCGTTCCAGAGTGGGGTGTTCTGCGTAATCAAGAAACCGGTGGCGTTGCTCGCTCGCCGTTCTTGAACGGTATTGTGGTATACATCTTTATTACCTTTGCGATTCCAGGTTACGTGTATGGTTATGTAACGCGCACTATGAGTAGCGATGTTGATGTTATTCACGCAATGTCGAAAACCATGAGTAGCATGGGCCTATATATCGTGCTGGTATTCTTCGCTGCTCAGTTTGTAGCATTCTTCGGCTGGACCAATTTCGGCACCATTATGGCGGTTAACGGGGCAGCGTTCTTAGAGGCCATAAACTTAACCGGGCCCATGGTATTTATATTCTTCATCTTAATGTGTGCATTCGTGAACCTCATGTTAGGTTCTGCTTCGGCCCAGTGGGCCATAACGGCCCCGATCTTTGTGCCGATGCTGATGCTGGTTGGTTATGCTCCAGAGTTAGTGCAGGCGGCTTATCGTATTGGTGATTCCGTTACTAATATTATTACTCCGATGATGAGCTACTTTGGCTTGATTTTGGCAGTTGCTGCGCGGTATAAGAAAGATATCGGTATAGGCACCTTAATTTCAGTTATGTTGCCGTACACCATGGTGTTCTTTATTGGCTGGGTAGCCTTGTTCTATATTTGGGTGTTTGCACTAGGTTTGCCAGTAGGGCCGGGTGCAGCAACTTATTATTCTATCGACGGCTAGAACAAGAGGCTGAATGCGCATACTAATAGCGAGCATACTAGTTTTATTAATGCACTCACTTGCAATTGGGCAAGCGAGTGCAGCTCGCCATATTGATCAAAACCTAGCGGAAGATGCAAACGCTATAACAGAACGTATCCCCGTTTATGTTGCAGCTTACGAATTTCCCCCGTACTACTCTTCGCGTTTACCACATCATTTTCTTGGTGAATTAATCAAGGCACTCAATGCTCGCCAAGTAACTTATCATTTCAGTATTCGTGAAGTTCCCCCGCAAGAGCGCTATTCTGCAATCTCGAAAAATGGCTGTTGTGATGTGATTTTCTTTGAATCGGAAACTTGGAGATGGTCTTCTGAACATGAATATACCGCCTCTGCGCCACTCATGCATGGTGCCGATCGGATGTATTCATTACAGAATGATAATTGGCTACCAACCGATGAAGATCGTGTGGGAGGAGTAGTAGGATATCATTACAATTATACTCAATTTGATATTGATGCTGGTACCTCGGAGCAGGAATTTATGATGTATCGAGCTGATTCGCAGCTCACTTTGTTGAACATGTTGCGCAATAACCGGATTCAGTTCGCAATGTTTACTGATGAGTTTGTGCATTGGTTAGCCGTACAAAATCCAGAGTTAATTGAAGATTTGTATGCCGCGCCGGAAGCGGATACCGTTTACACTACGCAAGTGTTGGTAGGGGCAAATAGCAGCATCGAATTTGTAGAACTAATGGAATTAGTAAACGAATTATTTGCAGAACCAGAGGTTATTGCCGCGTTAAAATATTACGGATTACAGCGGTTAGAGCAGGAGCACCAAGTGCACGCCGAGGGATATACAGAACAGCAGCAGTAAGCCTTGTTGGTGCTGATAAAGCTAGTGATAAACCGAGAGCCCTAACCGTTGGGCAAACTCAGTAACCATTTGCACCGCCCGAGTAGGGTTGCCGAAACGATTTAAAGGTGGGCTCCACGCCGCAATTACCCCATAATCCGGAACCACGGCAACAATACCGCCGCCTACGCCACTTTTTGCTGGTAAGCCTACCGTAAACGCAAACTCACCCGATTGATCATACATTCCGCTAGTAGAAAGCAGCGCATTAATGCGGTGCGCTGAACGGGCATCACAAATGCGCTTCTCAGTGCCAGGTTGAATACCCTTGTTAGCCAGAAACCCTAAGCTTTGTGCAAGCTGTAAACAGTTCATTTCTACCGAGCACTGAAAAAAGTAGTGATCAAGCACCGAAGGCACATCGGCTTCAATATTTCCGAAGCTTTTCATTAAATAGGCTAACGCAGCGTTACGATTACCGTGTTCTTTCTCTGATTCCCACACTTCATGATTGGTGTACACAGATTCGGTATCCGCTAGGTACCGAATGTATTGAACCAGCGCACTTTTACTCGCCGAATAGCGGCTGGTAAGCACATCAGATACCACGATGGCACCGGCATTAATAAAGGGGTTGCGCGGGATACCGTGCTCCCACTCTAACTGCACTACCGAATTGAAAGCCTGCCCTGATGGTTCCATACGTACGCGTTCCCACAAGGAATCGCCAGCACGCTCCATGGCCAAGGCGAGGCCAAAAATCTTCGAAATACTTTGAATCGAAAAGCATACATCAAAATCACCGGCAGTATGGGTGGTACCATCCAGTTCAACCACTGCTATACCCACGTGCTCAGCCGCAACTTCCGCCAGCGCTGGAATATAATCGGCTACTTGCCCGCCGAGCGGCGCTTCACGAGCTTCCGCTACTAGCTGCTCGAGCAGGCTGCTGCAGTTCTTGGGTTGCTTTGGTGTACCTTCCATATGCGTCCTTAATGATGTTGTGTAGTTACCTTAACCGAATTGGTACCTACTGGCTATTTGGCAAGCATCGGCTTCAAGAAGCGCGCAGTATGCGAACCTGCGTGCTCACTTACCTCTTCGGGTGTGCCGGCAACTAAAATTTCGCCGCCGCCGTTACCGCCCTCAGGGCCCAAATCAATTAGCCAATCAGCCGTTTTCACTACATCCAAGTTGTGCTCAATAATAACAATCGTATTACCATGATCACGCAAGCGGTGCAGTACTACCAGCAGCTGCTGAATATCATGGAAATGCAAACCTGTAGTTGGCTCATCTAAGATATACAAGGTTTTGCCAGTATCGCGCTTGGAAAGCTCACGAGCCAATTTAACCCGTTGCGCCTCACCACCGGAAAGTGTGGTAGCCGCTTGCCCCAAACGAATGTAGGAAAGGCCAACATCTATTAGGGTTTGTAGTTTGCGCGATATCGCTGGCACCGCATCGAAAAACACGCGCGCATCTTCTACGGTGAGATCAAGCACCTCATGAATCGTTTTGCCCTTGTACTGAATTTCTAAGGTTTCGCGATTGTAACGCTTGCCTTTACACACATCACAAGGCACATACACATCCGGCAAAAAGTGCATCTCCACCTTAATCATGCCATCGCCTTGGCAGGCTTCACAGCGGCCACCTTTCACGTTAAAGCTGAAGCGGCCCACTTTATAACCACGTGCGCGCGATTCCGGTACCCCAGCAAATAGCTCACGAATGGGTGTGAAAATCCCAGTGTAGGTAGCTGGATTAGATCGTGGTGTGCGGCCAATGGGGCTCTGATCAATATCTACTACTTTATCGAGTAACTCTAAACCATGCACACTATCGTGCTCGGCAATTTTGCCGGTAGTAGCGCCATTCAGCTCATGGTGAGCTAATGGAAACAAGGTATCGTTAATTAACGTAGATTTACCCGAGCCTGATACGCCGGTTACACAGGTCATTAACCCAATCGGCAAACGTAAATCCACATTTTTTAAGTTATTACCGCGCGCGCCTTTAAGCTCTAACCACTCTTTACCCGGTTTATGACGCTTTTTCGGAATACTAATTTCTCTGCGGCCAGAAAGATAATCGGCGGTAAGTGAACCTTCTGCTTTCAGGATATCTTCATAGGTACCTTGGGCGATAATTTCACCACCATGCACACCCGCTCCAGGGCCGATATCAATTACATGATCGGCGGCGCGAATGGCATCTTCATCGTGTTCCACTACCAATACCGTGTTGCCCAAATCGCGCAGGTGGCGCAAAGTATCCAGCAATCGTTCATTATCACGCTGGTGTAAGCCAATGGAAGGTTCATCTAGTACATACATTACCCCAACCAAGCCGGCACCAATTTGGCTAGCCAAACGAATACGCTGAGCCTCACCACCGGATAAAGTTTCTGCACTGCGCGAAAGGTTAAGGTAATTAAGGCCCACATTCACCAAGAAGCGGAGCCGATCATTAATCTCTTTCAGAATCTTTTCGGCAATCGCCGCTCGTTGGCCAATTAATTCAATTTCAGTGAAAAAGGTTAAAGCATCGCCAATCGAGAGCTCTACAATTTCCGGTAGGGTAGTGTTGTTTACAAATACATAGCGCGCTTCTTGGCGCAACCGGGCGCCATTACAGGCGCGGCATGGCTTGGTAGCTAAATACTTGGATAAATCTTCCCGTACCGCGCTAGAATCAGTATCACGATAACGGCGCTGCATATTCGGTAAAATACCTTCAAACGGATGCTTGCGCACAACGGTATCGCCCCGATCATTTACGTAGTTGAACTTCACTTCCGTAGCGCCAGAACCGTTCAGAATTAGATCGCGAATATCATCGGGTAATTCGCTAAATGGCGCATTCAAATCAAAGCTAAATTGCTTGGCTAGTGAACGCAGCATTTGATAGTAGTAAAAGTTACGCTTATCCCAGCCACGAATTGCACCGCCAGTAAGGCTAAGCTCAGGGTTACCCACCACCTTATCCGCATCAAAATATTGTTCCACACCCAAACCATCGCAGGTGCCACAGGCACCGGCCGGATTGTTGAATGAAAATAAGCGCGGCTCTAATTCTTGCATGCTGTAGCCACAATGCGGGCAGGCAAAATTAGCGGAAAAGATAACCGGTGGTGTTTTGTCGTTTTCATCCATCGGCACAATCATAGCCGTGCCGCCCGACATCTCTAGCGCGGTTTCAAAAGATTCTGCCAAGCGCTGTTCTAAGCCTGGGCGAACCTTAATGCGGTCTACTACCACTTCAATGTTGTGTTTTTTGTGCAGCTCAAGCTTGGGCGGATCGCTTAAATCACATACATTGCCATCTACCCGAGCGCGCAAGTAGCCTTGCATCGCTAAGTTTTCTAAAGTTTTTTGGTGTTCGCCTTTGCGCCCTTGCACCACCGGCGCCACTAACATTACTTTGCTGCCTTCCGGCATTGCCAATACTTGGTCTACCATTTGCGAAACAGTTTGTGCAGCAAGTGCCACGTTATGTTCCGGACAACGAGGTTCGCCAATGCGCGCAAACATAAGGCGCAAGTAATCATAAATTTCGGTAATGGTGCCCACAGTAGAGCGTGGGTTATGAGAAGTGGATTTTTGCTCAATGGAAATTGCTGGCGAAAGGCCCTCAATAGAATCCACATCGGGCTTTTCCATAAGGCTCAAAAACTGCCGCGCGTATGCAGAAAGAGATTCTACATAACGGCGCTGGCCCTCAGCATACAAGGTATCAAATGCTAGAGAAGATTTACCAGAACCGGAGAGGCCGGTGATTACCACCAACTTATCTCGCGGAATTTCTAAGTTGATGTTTTTAAGATTGTGGGTGCGGGCACCGCGTACTTCAATTTTATCCATAACATCCTATCTTCGCGCAAATTGTAATCGGCCATTATTGCACAGATCACCATGTTTCTTGAAGTAAACTGGCCAAAATGGGCACTTAAATCGTAATGAAAATTGTAACGAGGATTTGTAACTGACGGGGGAGGTTAACTTCTGTTAAACTTGCTCCTCGTAATTTCGCTAAGAGTATCATCACTCTATTTTCGAATTGGATAAGCACCGCGTAATGAAGCATTCCGGATTAAACCGCACAGAGAAAAAAGCCGCCGCCGCGCTCGCCTCAATATTTGGGTTACGCATGTTGGGGCTGTTTTTGATCATGCCGGTATTGGCAATTTATGGTCAACAGTATCCAGATTACACGCCACTGCTAGTGGGTGTTGCCATTGGCGCTTATGGCCTTACTCAAGCACTACTGCAAATTCCAATGGGTATCCTTTCAGATCGTATCGGTAGGCGGCCGATTATCATTACTGGTTTGGCTATTTTTGCCCTCGGTAGTGTAGTGGCAGCAATGGCTGAAACCATGCAAGGCGTAATTATTGGCCGAGTAATACAAGGCGCTGGCGCAATTGCCGGGGCTGTATTAGCACTGGCCGCCGATTCAGCGCGGGAAGATCAGCGGCCCAAGGTAATGGCCGCGATCGGCATGGGCATTGGCCTTTCATTCGTGCTAGCACTAATTATGGGGCCGGTGCTCGGTAATATTATTGGTATGTCGGGTTTGTTTTGGTTCACTGCGGTGCTCGCCGTAGGTGGCATATTGCTCATGTGGAAAGGCATGCCTGTTACCCATCAAAAAGTACCTAGCCGTGATGTTCTGCCGGTGCCAGCAGAACTGGGCCGGTTAATGAAGAACACGCAGTTACAACGTTTAAACTTCGGCATTTTTGTATTGCATGTAGTGCTCACCGCATGGTTCGTAACCTTGCCGCTACAACTTGTAGATGCGGGCTTAGCCGCACAGCATCATAGTTGGCTGTACCTACCTACTTTATTACTTTCATTTGTAGTAATGATTCCCATGATGCTCATTTTGCTGCGGAAAAAGCAGCAAGTGTTGGGGATGCGTTTAGCAATGCTGATGCTGATTATTTCCTTGTCAGCCATTGCTGTATTTTCCGGGCAATTATGGGGTTTGGTAGTTTCAGTTTGGCTATTTTTTATTGGTTTTAACTACCTTGAGGCCAGTTTCCCGGCATTACTAACCCAGCATGCACCCGCGGGAAGTAAGGGAAGTGCCAGTGGTTTGTTCACTACTTGGCAGTTTTCAGGGGCCTTTGTAGGCGGTGTTGCAGGTGGGTATTTATTCCAAAGTTTTGGCGCGATTGGCGTTATGCTTTTTTGTATCAGCCTGCTAGTATGTTGGTTGATATTAAGCATTGGTTTGCTACAGGTGTCTGCTACAACGCGCCTTAACATTACTACTCGCATTTTAAGCCCAGAAGAAGCGCGCGAACTTACGCAGCTGCTCGGCGAAGCGAACGGTGTTGAGGAAGCCATCGTTATACCTGATGAAGGCGCAACCTATTTAAAGATTAAGAAAGACGAATACGATGCCGAAGCAATCAAAGCGGTTGTGGCTCGTTTTCAGTAACAGATAACAGGAGAAAGATATGGCAAGCCGTGGTGTAAATAAAGTAATTTTAGTGGGCAATCTGGGCCAAGATCCAGAAGTACGCTATACCCAAAACAGTGTAGCAATCGCTAACTTTAGCGTAGCTACCAGTGAAAGCTGGAAAGATAAGCAATCTGGCGAGCAAAAAGAAATTACCGAATGGCATCGCGTGGTGTGTTATCGCCGCCTCGCAGAAATTGCTGGTGAGTACCTGAAAAAAGGGTCTAAAGTATACATTGAAGGGCGTTTGCAAACCCGTAAGTGGCAAGATCAACAGGGTCAAGATCGTTACACCACCGAAATCGTGTGTAATGAAATGCAAATGCTAGATAGCCGTGGTGGCCAAGGTGGTGGTAGCTACGATCAAACGCAAAACCAAGGTGGCCAAAGCAACCAAAACTGGGGTGGCCAACAAAGTGCCGGGCAAACTGCCGGGCAAACTTCCGGCCAAAGTGGTGCTCCAGGGGCAAATCAGCGCCAAGCACAACCGGCGCCGCAGCCTGCACCTTTAGATAATGATTTTGATGATGATATTCCGTTCTGAATGCGGCTGTCGCGATAGCGAATAGTTAGCTAAGTAGTTACAAATATGTAGCTATAAATAACAAGCCGTGTTGATATAGAACACGGCTTTTTTGTTAAATATTTTATCAATACAGCAAGAACTAATAACCAGGAGTGAACATGAACATTCGCGATAGCGTAAAAACGTTGCTGCATGAACATTGTTTTATCAATGGTGAATGGGTTGCGGCCGATAACGGCGCCACCATTGCTGTGAAAAACCCGGCCAATGGTGAAGAAATAGCGCATGTGCCCAACGCCGGTAAAGCAGAAACGCAGCGAGCAATTGCCGCTGCCGAGCAAGCATTGCCTGCATGGCGTAAGAAAACAGCTGGTGAGCGATCAGCCATTTTAAAGCGCTGGCATGGGCTGTTAATGCAGCATCAAGATGCCTTGGGCGAGTTAATGACCCTCGAACAAGGTAAGCCATTAACAGAAGCAAAAGGCGAAATAGCTTATGCCGCCAGTTATATCGAGTGGTACGCCGAAGAAGCCAAGCGCGCGTATGGTGAAACTATTCCCGGCGCGCAAGAGAATCAGCGTATTACCATAACCCGTGAGCCGGTTGGTGTATGTGTTGCCATAACCCCGTGGAATTTCCCAGCCGCCATGATTACCCGCAAAGTAGCACCGGCGTTAGCGGTAGGTTGTACTATAGTAGTGAAGCCGGCATCAGAAACGCCACTTACGGCGCTAGCAATGGCGGCATTAGCTGCCGAGGCCGGAGTTCCAAAGGGTGTGTTTAGTGTTGTTACCGGCAGTGCGAAAAACATTGGCGAAGCCTTTACCAATAGTGAAATAGTGCGCAAATTAAGTTTTACCGGTTCTACAGCAGTAGGTGCGGAACTTATGGCTGCCTGCGCACCAACGGTGAAAAAAGTATCGTTAGAACTGGGCGGTAATGCACCGTTTTTGGTGTTTGATGATGCGGATGTAGATGCCGCTGTGCAGGGCTTGATCGATAGTAAGTTCCGCAATGCCGGACAAACCTGTGTATGCGCAAATCGCGTGTATGTGCAGCGCGGAGTGTACCAAGAGTTTAGCGAAAAATTAGTGGCCAAAGTTGCCGAGCTAAAAGTAGGTAATGGCCTCGATGAAGGGGTGAAAATTGGCCCGCTGATCAGTGCTGCAGCAGTAGAAAAGGTTGAAGAACATATTGCCGATGCCCTGCAGCATGGGGCGCAAGTAGCGTTTGGTGGCGAGCGTCATAAGTTAGGTGGCACCTGGTTTACGCCAACCGTGTTAATTGATGGCAACCAGAATATGCGTTGCACGCGTGAAGAAACCTTTGGGCCGGTGGCGCCTTTAATTCCTTTTGCAGAGGAAAGTGAGGCTATCGAGTATGCGAATGCCACTGAATTTGGCTTAGCGGCATACTTTTATGCGCAGAATATAAGCCGAATTCGCCGCGTTGCGGAGGGAATTGAAGCGGGCATTGTAGGAGTAAATACAGGGCTTATCTCGAATGCTACAGCGCCATTTGGTGGCGTAAAATCCTCCGGAATTGGCCGTGAAGGTGGCCATCAGGGCTTAGATGAGTATTGTGAGCTAAAATACACCTGTATTCAGGCGTAGTTTGCGCGCGTTAGTGGTTACATCAATTGGGGGTGGCTTTGCTAAAATTGATTTACCGAGTATTTTTTACTCTAGCACTAGCTAGCCTTTTGCTTGCGTGCGCGCCACCGCGCGAGCCTGTTAATCTTGCGGGTAGCCAATGGCTTGGCTATCAACCCTTATATTTAGCTGGAGCTCCCGGCTGTGCGCAGTGCCCATTTGTGGATGAATATTATGGTGAACGTGCTTACCAGCTAACGATGATGCCATCTACCACGGTAGTTGCGCGGTTAATGGCAAATGGTCAGCTCGATGGTGCTTTGTTAACATTAGATGAGGCGCTAAGTTTACAAAGCCGCAGCAACCTTGATGTTTGTGTAGCCAGAGTACTTAGCTTTTCAGCAGGCGCTGATGCAATGCTGATGGCTGAAAATGTTAACCTCTCGAAAAAACCGCTAGTGATCGGCTATGAAGAAACAGCGCTGGGCGGCTATTTCTTGCAACGCGCCATGGATTCATTACTGCTCACTCGTGATGATATTGAAATCAGAATGTTATTGCCATCTGAACACGCAGATGCATTAAGGTCGGGTTCTGTTGATATGGTGATTACTTATCAACCCTTCATTAGCCAACTTGAGGCATTAGGCGCTCAGGTTGGTTTTGATAGCTCCGAAATCCCTTATGGAATTGTTGATGTTCTGCTCGTGCGCAGCGAAGTTTGGCGGCGCGAACAACACATGTTGGAATGGTTAGTGGGTGATCTGTGGGAATCGGGGCTGCGCAGTTTATTCGATCGGGAATCAGCCACTGAAGCAATGTTGCTCAACAATACTGGTTTAGATAGCGTGGAGTTAACCGCGGCTCTTACCGGTTTGCACTTCCTTGATTATCAAGAAAGCCGCCAAATACTGAGGGCTGAACTTACCACTATTATCCGGAAATTAAATACTTACATGCATGGCAATGGGTTGATTGAACAGCCTGCAACGCTACCCTCTTGTTATGAGTTAACGGGAGAGTGAACATGAGCTTATCAAGCATTCGCACGCAGCTATTACTCTATCTGGCGCTGGTTGGCGGTATAGCATTGGCTGCTGGAATCATGGCGATTGTGAATGAACAGGTGCGGCAAAACCATTTGCATAGTGAACGTGAAGGATATGCCATCGCGAATATTGCTCAGGGCTCTATGAACCGGGCGCTTCGGTATGAGCTAAGTACCGCGGCAGATGAAATTTTACTTGAGATCAACACCAATCGCCGTGTTCGCAATGCGTTTAATGTAAGTAAGAACGGCACTATTTTGCGCGTAAGTAACGCGCATCAGTGGAACTTAATTGATACACCGATATTTGCTCAACTTCCCGCACTAAAAGAAGAATTACTGCAACAGGCTCTTGCCTCGAATATTATTATTTTTGATACTGAGCATAGTAATGATTCGTATGCGGTATACGTGCCGGTTACCGCTATAAGCCAAGAGCTCGGCCGAGCTGTGCAACAACTGCTATTCTTTGAATATGAACATAGAATTAATTGGCAGGCTGCAGTGTTCGAGCGGCGTGAAACGATTTTTATCGCCATTGCTTTTTTCTCGCTACTATTTTTATTGTTGATGTTATTTTTGCAGCGCGGTATTTCCTACCCAGTGGAACAACTCAATGCAGCCATTGGCAAACTTGAGCGCGGTGAACTGATCGATAAAATCCCAGTGAAAGGTGCAACTGAGTTGGCGCAACTTGCCCGTAGCACTGAAAAAATGGCCCGCGAGCGATTTCGCATTGAACATCGAATTAAGTTGTTATCGAGCGCCCTAGAACAGAGTAATGAAGGGGTATTGATTACTTCATTAGAACCGAAAATCGAATATACAAACCGGGCATTGCTTAAGAGTACAGGCTATACAGAACAAGAATTGATCGGCAAAAACCCCAGTATTTTTGGCAGTGCAAAAACACCAAAGGCAATTTATACCAAAATGTGGCAAACCTTATTAGCGGGCAAGCCGTGGACAGGAGAGCTAAAAAATAGGCGTAAAGATGGCAGTGAATATTCGGAATTACAAACCATTTCCCCAGTACGGAATGAACAGGGAAAAATTACCCATTATCTGAGTATTAAACAAGATATTAGTGAGCAGAAGCAAATTCAAGAACGCTTACATTTCTTGGCGTATTATAATCACTTAAGTGGCTTACCGAATCGTTTGTCTTTAATGGAGCAGATTAGTGCGCTGTTGCCAAAGAAACTACCGAATAGCGATTATTGGCTGATCTTGTTAAATATAGATCGCATGAAGCGCATTAACGATGCGCGCGGTTATGATTACGGTAATACAGTGATCAACGCGATGGCCAAGCGCTTGCAGAACTTTTTAACCCATGATGTGTATCTCGCTCACACTGGTGCGGATAACTTTGCATGTTTTGTTAAATTTCCGAAAACCGGAAAAAATGCGTTAGAAAAAGCCAATGATTTTGCTTGGGAATTAAAGCAATTGGTTGAGCAGCCGCTCGATATTTATGGCGAGCGGGTGCAGCTTACCATGAGCCTTGGCCTTGCTAATCTTACAGCTAGTGCTTCTGCGGAAGATTTGTTCCGGCAAGCCGAAACCGCCATGCATCGAGTGAAAGAGAAGGGTGGTAGCGAGGTCGCGATATACAACCAAGATGATGGTGAGCAGGCCGAAAGTTTATTTGGTTTAGAGCGCGATTTATATTACGCGGTTGAAAACGATCAGATTGAAATGTACTTGCAGGGGCAATTTGCTCCAAATGGGCAGTTGCTTGGTGCCGAGGCATTAGCGCGCTGGCAACACCCAACCGAGGGCATGGTGCCACCCGATCAATTTGTAGCTATTGCCGAGCGCTCCGATCTTATTATTGCGCTCGATCGGCTGATGTTACGGCAAGCTGCAGCGTGTTTAGCAAAATGGCAACAACGTGATTTGCAGTGGGTTCTTTCAGTGAACATCAGCCCACGTTTCTTTCGCTCCAAGCAGTTGAAAACAGAATTACTCAATATTTTTAACGCTGCAAATGCTGATTTACGGGGATTGGTACTTGAAGTTACAGAGCGTTTATTTATCGATGATATGCAAGAAGTAATTAACCAAATGGTATCCATTAGTGAGTTGGATATACAGTTTGCGCTCGATGATTTTGGTACTGGCTATTCATCGCTGGCGTATCTGCAACGGCTACCCATTCATGAGCTAAAAATTGACCAAAGCTTTACCCGCGGGTTACCAAAAAATCATCGCGATGTTGCAATGGTAAAAATGATTACTGCAATTGCTCGCAATCTTGATTTACGTATTATTGCGGAAGGTATTGAAACGCGCGAGCAAAACGAATATTGCCAGCGCGAACATGTGAACATGCAAGGATATTACTTTGATCGGCCCGCGCCCGAATATGAGTGGCAACGGAAATGGCTTAAACCGTAAGAGTTCGGTAATAAATAATTTCTTAGCTTGTACACGCTCGAAGGGTACGGGAGAATATAGGGGTCCTGTTACAGGAGGGCTTTATGGGCACTCAAGGCAATAGCGTTAACCAACAGCTGTTCGTATTTATTTTTTCATACAATCGTGGTGATTTTCTGCGCAACTGCGTAGATTCAGTACGTCGCTACATTCCCGGTGCTGTGATTACGCTAATCGACGATCATAGTAATGATGGCGATACTCAGCAATATCTTGCCAACTTGCCCAATGGCGTGCGCTTGCATCAACCGAAACAACATGAACACGCGCGCCACGGCGGTTTGTATAACAATATGCAAGCAGCGTTAGAGCTGGCGCATGCGGCGCAAAGCAACGCCGGTGGCACAACAGAGCTAGCGTTATTTTTACAAGACGATATGCAAGTAGTACGCGATGTAAGTGCAGATGATTGGCAAAATATTATTGGTTTTTATCAGCATTATCCTCAGGCAGCTTTTTTGAACCCATTATTTTTGAAAGGGGCTCGCAAAGCCCGTGATGCACGCATAACCCAAGTGGCGAGCGATTATCCTGTGTATTTGCGCCACTACCCAGAGAAACCAAACCCACGCGGCATTAGCTATGCCGATGCGATGATTCTGCATGTTCCTCGGCTTATGAACGCAAAATGGCAATTTATCGAAGGTGAAACTGAAAATGCCAAACAAGCACAGCGCTTATTTGGCAAAATGGGTTTTATGTTGCACCCATTTGCCATGTTTTTGCCGGAGGTGCCAGTGTTTCGTGGCAAGCAGAAAACCAAAGCAGTGCAGCTCGCGGAAAAGCTGAGGGGTACCACCCCGAATCGTTTTGATGGCATGAGCGAAAATGAAGTAAAGGCTCTGAAATCTCGAGATGTGGCAAAAAAACTCCCGGTTGCGGAACACTATTTACACACGGAACGGCCGGCAAAAATGCCATTCCGTTACAGCCAAATTAACGTGTACCCCATTTTGCGCTTGTGGCATAAATTGGAACAGATATTGAAGTAATTGATTGTGTGAATCCACGCAAACACAAAAATGCCGCTAAGCTAGCCTAATGCCAGTCATTTAAGCTGACTAGCATTAGGCAGGCAAGGCCACCTTTTTTAATAGCGCATCGCTTTAAAATGAGAGGGCAAGGCCAAAACTCATTGCTTGGTTGGTAATGCTTTGTTGTTGGTGATTGGTGGCCCGAATATCGGATACTTCAGCACTAATGGTAAAGAGATCCCAAAGCGTGTGGTATACCCCAAAGGTGAGCTTTTTCTGTTCATCAAGTTGTAACGCCGAATCTAGGGCTGTGCGATTCACGCTGGAAACACCGTAGTTAACGCCGAATTTAGTGGCCCCACGAGTGTGAGTAGCTTGCGCGAACCAACCAGAGCTTTTTCGTGGTGATGCATTTGCATCGGTACCATCGATAAACAAACCGTAATAGCCCAAGCCATCGGCATTAAATGCCGAAAGTACGAAGCGGTTGCTAGCAACATTAACGGCAGCGGTTACATCTACGCCATAGGCGCTGTAGCTATTCAATGGGGTAGTTACATCTTGCTGCAAAAAGGTGCTAGAAAGGTAACCGTTACTAAAATCGTAACGTAATCTGCCATGCACGCCAGGTTGTTTACTACCGCTATCCCCAACGTAGCCATTGCCACCGAACGAGAGTAAATCTAATGGCTGAAATACACCAAAGGTTGCGCTTACACCATTGCTTGCGGTGTAGGAATAGGTAATCTGCGAAAGCCGATCAGTGAAAATATAGCCATAACCGGCAGCGCCAAGCTGGGTATTGAGTGGGCTTTTAATTAATGCTGGCGCTCCAACACCACCTAAGGACATATCCTCTAACACAATATCAATGCCAAATACCCCGTAATCACGCCCTGCTTTAAGGGTGCCCATAGTTTCATTGCCCACGGTGAAATAAGCACGGTAAGCCTTATTATCCCCATTACCATTAAAGGCGGCGTTATCAGTATTGCCGGGCTCTAGAGCAACTACTGCACTAATGGTGTAGCCTTCGCGCTCGGTGGCGGCGGCCATGCTAAAACTAGCGGGGCTATAACCATTAGTGATAGCACTGGCATTATCGCCAGTACACAACAGTGCATTGCCCGCTACAGTGTTACCGCTGTTATCGCAGCTCACATAAATTGCATGGGTGTTAATGTAGCCACCGAATTTTAGCTGCCAATTGCCATGCTCTATTTCGGTGGCTGCTACAGTGGTGCTAGCGAGTAAAGTTAGTGCGCCTCCGGCCAAGGCACCATACCAAGCTATTTTAGTGTGTGTATTGTGCATGAGTTGTTCCTCTATTGTTGTTATTTAGTGAACCGCAGTTACGCAGTTGTGTTGCAATCTAAGGGTTGCTTATTACGCGTTGCAAGCTCTATGCCAGTTTCATGTTTTTTATAAAGCACTGAAAAATATCTATTTTTATATAAGGAAAGCCAAAGCAATGAAAGTTAGCGTGTTTTTTTTCATCACTTGAAGAAAAAATTCATCATTGGCATGGCTAGCAAGGGGGGATTTTTAAGTTACACTTGATGAATAATAGAATCAAAAAGCGGATATTGATGAATATAATCATCAATATCCGATCGGCTTAGTCTAAGGTGTGAAATTAAAGATAATAAAAACAATAGTTTAAGGCTATATGCGAAGTTGGCACAGTTGTTGCTGTATTGTTAATAGAGCGCAAGCACATACGGAAAAACAACAAACGAGTGGAGAAACTATGGTAGCGGTAAGTTATTTCAAATCAGCACAACGTCTTATTACCGGCCAAGGCGCGAGTTACGAGCTACCCAGCCAGCTGCGACGCTTGAACATGCGTTTCCCGCTGATAGTTACCGACACTGGCGTGCATACTTCTGGCACCCTAACGCCATTGTTACAGCAGTTGGCTGATGAGTGTGCCGATGTACGATACGAAATTTTTGATCAAGTTCCCCCGGAGCCTGAGGTGGCGGTGGTGGAGCAGTGCTGTGCATTATTTAATGCCCAGCAACATGATAGCGTAATTGCAATTGGTGGTGGCAGTGCCATGGATATCGCCAAATGTGTTGCCGTGTTGGCAAGTTGCCATGAACGTACCAGCATTTACAGTTTGTTTGGTGAGAATAAAGTAACGAACCGCACTGTGCCGCTAATATGTATGCCCACTACCGCCGGAACCGGTTCTGAAGTTACCAATATTGCAATTTTGGCCGATGCAGAGGCGCAGGTAAAAAAGGGTATAGTAAGTGATTACTTACTTCCAGATGTGGCTATTGTGTCGCCAGAGCTTACCCTTACTTGCCCGCCAACGGTAACGGCTGCTAGTGGGGTAGATGCGCTGGTGCATGCCATTGAAGCTTATATTTCTAACTTTGCCAGCCCTATTACCGATGCTTTGGCCCTGCAGGCGATGAGCATGATTTATCGCGCTTTACCTAAGGCCTATACCAACCCACAAGATCAGCAAGCACGAGAAGATATGG
This sequence comes from Aliidiomarina sp., assembly GCF_047920995.1. Taxonomy (NCBI): domain Bacteria; kingdom Pseudomonadati; phylum Pseudomonadota; class Gammaproteobacteria; order Alteromonadales; family Idiomarinaceae; genus Aliidiomarina; species Aliidiomarina sp. Next base: position 21,533 of record NZ_JBLRWZ010000024.1, on the reverse strand, counting down.
CTACGGGTAGTTTATTGGCCGGGTTAGCATTCGGTAATGCTGGCGTAGGTGCCGTGCATGCACTCGCTTATCCTTTGGGTGGTCGCTATCACATGGCCCATGGGGTAAGTAATGCGCTAATGCTGCCCTACGTTATGGAATGGAACAAAATTGCTTGTGTTGAGCGAATGGTGCACATCGCTCAGCAGTTTGGCTTTCATCAGCCCGATGTTAGTGCCAAAGATACTGCAGATTGGGTAATTGCAGAACTGCACCGGCTATGTCGAGAAGTACGGATTCCCCAAGGGTTACACAGCTTTGAAATTCCGCAAGCGGCGCTTCCGCAGTTAGCCGCTGAGGCCATCAAAGTGGAACGCTTACTGCGCAATAATCCACGGGTACTAAACGAGGCAGATATTTTACAAATATACCAAGCGGCCTATTGAATAGACGCGCATTATTGCGCTTTAGCCATAACAAAACCAAAGCTACATACTAATAACAAGAGGAATAGCTGTTGAGTTCACGGAAAGCTTGGCGCTGGCAACAGCGCGCAGATGGTGCCGAAGCACCTTATACACCACTAGGGCCGTTTAAATTACGCCTACCCTTCTTGCATTATCGCTTTGAATGGCCCGATTATTTTCAGGGCTTGCTTATGTGTGCGGTAGATTTAGCTGCCATTCCACTCATGACCGAGCTGCTTGGCATGCCGTTTGAAGCTGCTATTGCTATCGTAATTCTGAATGGCCTGCTGTATTTGCTGCACCATATGTTGGGTGATCCGGTTATTCCAGGTTGGATAACGCCAGCTATTCCGCTGTTGATGCTCTATGTGGCGGCTTTTCCTGAGGGCGAAATGCGGGTGCATGCGTTAATTGCCTTCCAATTAATGCTGGGAGTGCTGGCGATAGTGCTTGGCTACACTAAGTTGGCCGCCAAGGTGGTACGCCTGATACCCGCAGCCATTAAAGCTGGAGTAATTATGGGGGCTGGTCTTGCGGCGATTACCGTAGTGTTTGCTGAAGGTGGCCGCTTTGATCAGTATCCATTTACTATCAGTATTGCTGTGGGGGTAGCGTTCTATCTTATTTTTTCTAAGCATTTTACGCAGTTACAACGGCGTAATCGGCTATGGGCGAATATTGGCAAGCTGGGTATTTTCCCCATTATTGTTTTGGCTATTGTGGTGGCACCTTTATTTGGTGAAGCCCCCTGGCCCGATATTGAATGGGGAATCACCCAGCCCGATTTTCTTTTAATGTGGAATGAATATACCGTTTTTGGCTTAGGCTTACCGCCGTTAATGATGTTTATTACTGCTATTCCTACGGTATTAGCCGCTTATATCGTGCTGTTTGGGGATGTGTTACAAAGCAAGGCGCTATTGGCCGAAGCCGATGAAGTGCGCCAAGATGAAAAAATAGATTACAACCCAAATCGTGCTCACTTAATTTTCGGTGGCCGTAACTTGGGAATGAGTATTTTCGGCCCCGACGTGGTGATGTGTGGGCCGCTATGGGCAGCCATGCATGTGGTGGTGGTAGAGCGTTATAAAAAAGGTAAAGCCGCGATGGATTCTATTTTTGGTGGTTCGGGCTCGTTTCGCTGGGGCACCAATACGGGGTTGTTACTGCTGCCCATTGTTAGTTTAGTGCAACCCATTTTAGGGATTGCGCTGGCGCTCACTTTACTGATTCAAGGCTATGTTAGTGTGCGAATTGGTATTATGCAGGCTCAAAGCCAACGTGATTTGGGCATTGCTGGAGTAATCGCCGCCATATTGGTTATTAAAGGTGCTACTTGGGCCTTTGCTATTGGGGTGGTGCTGTGTTTGCTAATTTATGGTAAGCAGTTTTTTAGTGGCGAAGCCGATACCACCTTTGTGAAAGACCAGCAGAGCAATAGCGATGAATAGAACCCGTTTAAAAGCCCCGATCGAAAATTTACAGCGCATTATAGATGCCTTGCAAGATGGCGTGTATATCACTGACGCCCGCGGCGTTACCATTACTGTGAACAAAGCTTACGAACGCATTACCGGTATTCAGCGGCATAAAATTGTTGGCTTACACATGGCTGATGTGGTGAAAGCTGGCTATATTTCGCGTTCGGTATCGCTTGAAGTACTGCGCGAGTTACAGCCGATTACTTTGGTGCAAACCATTCATGATAGCCGCAAAATTTTAGTTAGCGGAACGCCCATGTTTGATAACACTGGTAACTTAGAATATGTGGTTACTTCAGTGCGCGATGTTACTGAGCTACTGCAAGCAAAGCATGCTCAAGAACAGCTGGCTGAGTTGCTAACCATTCGCGATACCTATGGGGCGAACCGCAGCAAAGGAAAAGAGCCTGCGGCGCAGCAAGCTTTAATGATTAACCCAGAAACGCGAGCGTGCTATGAGCTGGCACAAAATATTGCTCGCACTAATGTAAAAGTATTAATTGAGGGCGAAACCGGCACCGGTAAAACTTTACTGGCACGTTTTATTCACCAGAATTCGGCAATCTCGAATGGTCCATTTTTAGAACTCAACTGTGCTGCCATGCCAGAGGCTTTGCTGGAGGCGGAGCTTTTTGGTTATGCCCCGGGTGCATTTACCGGAGCTTCTAGTAAAGGTAAACAAGGCCTGTTAGAAGTGGCGAATGGCGGCACCCTATTACTTGATGAAATTGGTGATTTGCCCTTAGCGTTACAAGCCAAACTGCTGAAAGTATTAGCCGAGAACCGAATGTTGCCGGTGGGCGGCACCGAGTTTAAAAGTACCAACTTCCGCCTTATTTGTGCCACGCATCATCAACTGCGCGAGCGAGTGGAGCAAGGCACTTTCCGCGAAGATCTATTTTATCGCCTGAGTGTTGTGCCCATCACGTTACCCCCCTTGCGCGCTCGCCGGGAAGAAATTCGGCCATTATTGGAACATTATTTGCGCCGTTTTAATCAACAGCATGAGCGTGATTGTCAGTGGTCGGCCGAAGCTTTAGCGGTGCTTGAGCGGCACCGTTGGCCGGGGAATATTCGTGAGCTAATGAATGTAACCGAACGCATGGTTGTTACTTGTTCAGGCGAACGAATAACGCCTCAGCAGCTACCTGCAGAAGTGCTTCATCAAGCAAATGCGCCGTTGGCGCCACAAGATGGCAGTTTAAAAGCGCAAGTAGAGGCGCTGGAGCAATACCTGATTGAGCGAGCCCTACAAGAACACGGCACAACTCGTGCGGCTGCAGCAGCATTAGGCATTGATCAATCTACCTTAGTGAAAAAAAACCAACGCTGGCGGCAGCAACATGCCGTTGCCCCAGTAGCACCTATAAGTAACCAATAGGATATAACTATGAGTATTAGCGAAACCGCGCGTAGTTTCATTCGCCAGCAAGCCTTGGTAAATGGCAAGTGGGTTTCTGCCGATAACGGCGCAACCTTTGCGGTAACCAATCCAGCTAACGGTGAGCACATTACCGATGTGGCCAATTTAGGAGCTGCTGAAACCGAGCGGGCGATAGCAGCTGCCCATGCCGCATGGCCAGCATGGCGCGCCCGCACTGCTGCCGATCGGGCCGGTGTATTGCGCCGTTGGTACGAATTGGTGATGGCTAATCAACAAGCGTTAGCCGAAATTATGACCCTCGAACAGGGCAAGCCAGTTGCAGAAGCCAAGGGCGAAATCGCCTATGCGGCAAGCTATATTGAATGGTTTGCTGAGGAAGCACGGCGTAGTTATGGAGAAATTATTCCAGCTGCGAGTGCGCAACAGCAAATTCAAGCGGTGCGTGAGCCGGTGGGGGTATGTGTGGCGATTACACCATGGAACTTCCCAGCAGCCATGATAACTCGCAAAGTTGCTCCGGCACTGGCGGTGGGCTGCACTATGGTAGTAAAGCCGGCAGCAGAAACACCACTTACCGCCCTTGCGTTAGCGGCACTGGCAGAACAGGCCGGCGTTCCGGCAGGGGTGCTGAGTGTGGTTACGGGTGAAGCGAAGCCCATTGGCAAGGTGTTTACCTCGAGCCCGTTAGTGCGCAAGCTAAGTTTCACCGGTTCTACGGCTGTGGGCGCCAGTTTAATGGCTGCCTGTGCCGATAGTGTGAAACGCGTATCGTTAGAGCTTGGTGGCAATGCGCCTTTTATTGTGTTTGCGGATGCAAATTTAGATGCGGCAGTGCAGGGCTTAATCGATAGCAAATTTCGTAACGCTGGGCAAACCTGTGTGTGTGCTAATCGGGTGTATGTGGCCGCTGAAGTGTATGCGCAGTTCGCCGAAAAACTGCGCCAAAAAGTAACCGCACTCAAGGTGGCCGATGGCTTTACCGCAGGTGCGCAAATTGGCCCCTTAATCAATCAAGCGGCGGTAGCTAAAGTACGCAAGCACATCGCCGATGCCCAACAGCATGGTGCAGAAGTGTTGTGTGGTGGCGAACTAGCTCCGTTAGGCGGCACCTTTTTTACCCCTACGGTACTTGTTAACTGTAATCAGAACATGTTGTGTACCCGTGAAGAAACCTTTGGGCCAGTGGCACCATTGATTTCGTTTACCAGCGAAGAACAAGCCATTGGTTACGCTAACGCCAGTGAATTTGGTTTAGCCGCGTATTTTTACGCCCAAAATATGGGCCGCATTCAGCGTGTAGCAGCGGCTCTAGAGGCAGGCATGATAGGAATCAATACTGGTTTAATTTCTAATGCCACAGCACCTTTTGGTGGCATTAAAGCATCTGGGTTGGGCCGTGAAGGCGGGCGTCAGGGCCTAGATGAATATTGTGAGTGGAAGTACCTATGTGTAGATAGCGGTGCTTAACCGCCGAAGAATCTCCGCCTAGGCTATAAATACAAGTAATAACAAACCAATAAAGCCACGCAACAGTGGCTACCTAATGATAACTAAAACGAGGAACTTACTCATGAAAGCAAATCTATCGGTAGTAGCGGCGGCATGCGCGTTAGTTTTTAGCGCAGGCTATGCCGTAAATTCAACAGCTCAGGCGCATAACCATGATCCCCATTATCAACCTAGTAATATTGAAAAGTTGCAACAGGATATGCCGAGCAACTGGGGCCGTTGGGGTGATGATGATCAAATTGGCGCGCTAAATTTTCTAGATGCACAGCAAGCACTTAGAGGTAATGCTGCAGTAACATCGGGTAAAGTATTTACGTTGCAATTACCTATGACCCATGGCGTTGGCCCGGTATTTCCTGGCCGCGTACCAACCATGCACTTTATGTCGCAAGATGAAGGGCTGTATTCAACCAATAAATTAGCGCCACTACCAGGTGGGGTAAAATACTCCGATGATGCGGTGTTTATGTATCTGCAAGGTACTACTCACGTAGATGCGCTAGGCCATGCTTGGTATGGTGATAAGGTATATGGTGGCGTTTCTGCAGAGAGCACGGTGCATGGTCATGATCATGTGGATATTGGCGTGTTAGGTGAGCATGGTATTGTTGGCCGCGGTATTTTACTTGATGTGGGCAAACATAAAGGCGGCCGCATTGGTCGGTTACAGCCAAGTGCGTGTGTTACCTTAGATGATTTAAAGGCTACAGCTGCCGCGCAAAATGCAACCATTGAAAAGCGCGATATTCTGTTGATTCGCACCGGCTCTATGGGTCGCTACTACGATGACCAGCCCGATGCAACTTGGGATGCGATGACAGAGCCGGGTTTATGCTACAGTGAGGAGTTAGTGCGCTGGGTGCATGAAATGGAGATTCCAATGATTGCCTCCGATAACTTAGCAGTGGAATTAGTGCCACAAACCATTAATGGCGATGATTATGTGATTCCATTGCATGGTGCCCTAATGCGCGATTTAGGAGTGGTGCTCAGTGAGTTATATTGGTTAGATGATTTAGCCGCTGATAGTGCCCAAGATGGTCAATATACTTTCTTGTTTAGTGCTGCACCATTGAAAATGGCCCGTGGTTCGGGCTCGCCAGTGAACCCGATTGTTATTAAATAGCAACAGCTAACCGCATTGGTACCAGTAAAACCCCACCGCTTAAAGGTGGGGTTTTACTGGTGTGGTTATGTTATTGCTAAAGAAACGCCTTAAATAAACCCATACTTACGCGCTACTACATCAAAGTACTCAAGCGTGTGCTTGGCGTAAGCCCGTTTATCTACATAAGTACCCGGGAAGAAGTTCTTCTTAAAGCCGTACGCCACCATATCTTTTAAGCGCTTTAATGGTATGGGGAAATTATCTAGCGCCAATTTGTACTCATCGCTTACCGTAGTGTTCGATACTAACCGGTTATCGGTACAAATTACCGTAGCAATACGGCTGTCTAGCATATGGCCAAAGTTGTGGTTTTTAATATTACCAATGCTTGGGTTGGTTTGCATGTTACTGGTAAGGCACACCTCTACCGCAATGCGGCGATCGGCAATGTACGATGCTAATGCTCGGCTATACGCTTCTTTATCGGTGATCTTCGGATCTTCAATCATATCCGGTGAAAACAACGAGTAGCCGTGCCCTAACCGATCGGCGTAACAGGTGGTGAGTGCGGCGAAAATACTTTCAGCCCCATAGGCTTCGCCTGCATGCACAGTTTTTAGCAGAAAGTTTTGGTGTGCGTATTCATACACTTCTTTAAATTTGTGTGCCGGGAAACCATTTTCTTGACCAGCAATATCTAAACCTACAATCGGCAAACCATCTTCATCACGCATGCGTACGCTGGCGCGAATCAATTCCATGGCCGCAGCTTTAATTACATCCATCGAATCGTGATCACGCAACAAAGTGAACAACTGAGTGTAGTATGGTGAAAAGCCTTTCTTGCCAAACGAACGCATTGCACAGTTAATAATGCCGTACTCGAATGGCGGCTTCAGCCCAGCGGAAAGGCCAACATCGGCGCGGGCATTGTACTCGGCTTTCGCTTTTGCCAAGCCGTTGTTTACCGCATGCATTACCTCATCAAAGCCAATACCCACGGTAGGATCCATCAACAACTGTGGCGCAAAACGCACTTCAATGTAGTTTACCCCTTCAGCAAGGTTATCCATGGCCAGCTCATACGCCGATTGCTCCATATTCTCAACATCACGAAGCACGGCGCAGGTGTATTGAAAGCCATTGAGATATTCGCCAAGGTTTTGATATTGGTCTTTAAAAACCAACTCTTTTAACCCCTCAACGGTGTATGATGGCAGCTCAATCTTGCTGCGTTTGGCCATTTCAATCAGGCCTTGTGGCCGCAAGCTACCATCGAGGTGCAGGTGAATATCCGCTTTCGGTATTTCACGAATGAAATCAAGTGAGTAGGTGGTTTGCGATGGGTTTGCTGATGGCTGCATCTGTAAATTACTCCTGCACATAAATTTAGCGGTGAATTATATCGCATTTTTTGTGCGTTTGCGCGGTTTTGCATTGCAGCAACATTCACTCTCGCATATCGTCCGCCCTATTGTATTGCGCGGAAAACGCACAAGCACATGCGAACTATTACGAAAGAAGACACATTATGGCATCACTTTATTTTACGTACTCGGCAATGAACGCCGGCAAAAGCACATCGTTGTTGCAAGTAGCATACAACTATGAAGAGCGTGATCAGCAGGTGGTTTTGCTTACTCCCGCGCTGGATACCCGAGCCGGAGAGGGCAAAATTCATTCGCGCCTTGGGCTTGCAAGAAGTGCAGAAACATTTACGCCGAAAACGGATTTGTTTCGCCGTGTGCAAGAGTTACTCAGCCAGCAGGTAATTGATTGTATCTTGCTAGATGAAGCGCAGTTTTTGAGCCCAGAACAAGTATGGCAATTGGCCCGAGTGGTAGATGAATTAAACGTGCCGGTAATGTGCTATGGCATTCGCACTGATGCTTTTGGTAATGCCTTTCCGGGCAGTGCTGGGTTGTTGGCGATAGCTGATAAATTAACAGAACTTAAAACAATTTGTTTTTGCGGCCGCAAGGCCACCATGGTGTATCGATGCGATGAACAGGGCAATGCATTGAACTCCGGAGAACAGGTTGCGATTGGTGGTAACGATCGATATGTGAGTTGTTGCCGTAAACATTGGGTTGAAGCCGTAGGGTTTACAAATAGACAGCTGCTGGAATAAACCAGCAGTTTTTTCCTTTAGTAGAGGGTGATTAGAACATGAAAAAAACAGGGCGTGGCTGGTTGTGGGCTGTAGCGATCATTGTGGTGATTGCAGCAGTGGCTACATGGTTAATTTGGCCAAAGGACAATGGCGAACAGCGTATTAATACCGCGAAAGCAGAAGTTCGCAATATTGAAGTGGTAGTAACGGCAACAGGCCGTTTGCAGCCGCTTGATTTTGTAGATGTAGGCGCACAGGTATCGGGGCAGCTAGAGGTATTGCACGTAGAAGTAGGCGATACCGTTGAGCGTGACCAAGTACTCGCGGAAATTGATGCAACCGTACTAGAAGCTCGGCTCGATGGCGTGCGTGCGCAACTGCGTTTTCAACAAGCACAAAAGCGTGAACGAGAAGCTACCTTGGATTTAGCCAATATTAATTTGGCGCGCCAAGAGAAGCTTTTTGTTGATCGCGCCACTTCGGAAGAGCTTGTGCAAAGTGCCGCAGCAACCGCGCGTGCTGAAGAAGCGCGCCGCGATGCAGTGCAAGCGCAAATTGAACAAACTGAATCATCATTACGTGCTGATGAAGCCAATCTGAACTATACGCGTATTTTTGCACCCATGCCGGGTACGGTTACTAACATTGTTGCTCGCCGTGGGCAAACTTTGAACGCTGCACAAACTACGCCAACCATTATGACCATTGCTGATTTATCAACAATGCGTGTGGAAGCACAAGTTTCAGAAGCGGATGTAAGCCGTTTACGTGATGGCATGGATGTGTATTTCACTACTTTGGGCAACCGCGGGCACCGTTGGTATAGCAAGCTTGATATTATTGAGCCTACGCCAAGCATTGAAAATAATGTAGTGCTTTATAACGCCTTGTTTGAAATTCCTAACCCAGATGGCGTGTTGTTACCGCAGATGACCACTCAAGTGTTCTTTGTGGTGGATAGTGCTGAAAGTGTAGTTTCCGTGCCAGCCAGTGCAGTGCGCCCAGCAGGCCGCGGCCAGTTTGAAGTGCAAGTAATGCGCAATGGCCGCCCAGAAGCGGTGCGAGTAGAAGTGGGCATCAGCGATCGTGTGCACACGGAAATCAAATCAGGCATAAGCGCTGGCGATGAAGTAGTAATTCCTACTCAAGCTGGAATGCCTCCGGGCGGAATGCGGATGATGCGAGGCTAAGCAGATGGCGAACCAAGCTTCAAGCGGCAACGAAAGTAGCCGCGAGCCAATGATTAAAATTCGTAACCTTACCAAGAGCTACCAAACGGGGCCGATTAACACCCAGGTATTGCACGGTATCAATATTGATATCAATGCCGGTGAATTTGTGGCCATCGTGGGTAGCTCGGGTTCAGGTAAATCCACCCTAATGAATATTCTTGGGTGCTTGGATAAGCCCACCACTGGTGAATATCATTTCCAAGGCCAAGCGGTTGCGGATATGAACGTAGACCAGCTGGCGAGCCTGCGGCGTAGCGCATTTGGTTTCGTATTCCAGCAATACAATTTGCTGGGTGGGGCTACAGCAGTAGCCAATGCGGAATTGCCGGCCGGTTACACCTCTATGGGCTCGGAACAGCGCCATGAACGGGCCGAGCAATTGCTTACTCGCCTAGGCCTTGAAGATCGCATGCATCATAAGCCTTCTGAGCTCTCGGGCGGCCAGCAGCAGCGTGTTTCCATAGCGCGGGCGCTGATGAACGGTGGTGAAATTATTCTCGCCGATGAGCCCACGGGTGCGCTCGATAGCCAAAGTGGTAAAGAAGTAATGGCGCTGCTCAAAGATTTATCAGCGCAAGGCCATACCATTATCTTAATCACCCATGATCACGAAGTGGCAGCCCATGCCGATCGGGTAATTGAGCTGAAAGATGGCCACATTCTCTCGGATACTCGCAGCAAAGAACAAGGCGCCCATGTAGTACCACCTCAGGGGCCCGGCGCCGGCCAGCCGGGGGCATTGCTAGATGCTGGCCGATCAGTGATTACCGCATTCACTGCGTTGCGGCAGAATATTTTCCGTACCGCACTTACCTTGCTGGGTATCGTAATTGGTGTGGCGGCGGTAATTTCGATGCTCGCCATTGGCCAAGGTGCCCGCCAAGATGTGGTGGATCGCATTAGCGCCATGGGCTCGAACTTGCTTACCGTGTTTCCGGGGGCGCCGAACCAAAGGGGCCGTTGGAGTGTGGCTACGCTGGTACCCGAAGATGTAGATGCCATTAACGAGCTGCCCGATATTCTTGCCGCAGTGCCCGAGCTAACGGGCAACCGTACCCTGCGCCGCGCTGGCTTTGATAAAGAAGCACAAGTAAATGCTACTTATCATATGTTCCCTGTGGCACGGCAATGGGATCTTGCTTACGGTAGTTTCTTTACCCAAGAAGATGAAGATCTGTATGCCACCGTTGCGGTAATCGGTAAAACGGTTGCTACCCAGCTATTTCCTGATCGGGATCCGTTGGGTGAGGTAATGCTCATCAACAACGTATTGTTCCGTGTAATCGGGATAATGAGTGAGCGCGGGGCGAGCCCTTGGGGGCAAGACCAAGATGATGTGGTTTTCGTACCTTATTCTACGGGCTCATTGCGTTTGTTTGGCCAACGTTTTCTACGCAATGTAACGGTTGCCGTGGAAAACAGCGATCCGGTAGTAATGCAACGTGCCAACGATGCCGTACATAGCCTATTGTTGGAGCGCCACGGTGTTGAGGATTTCCAAATCCGCAACATGGCCTCGATTATAGAAACTGCCACAGAAACGCAAAACACCATGACCCTGCTACTGGGCGTAATCGCCGTAATTTCACTGGTAGTAGGAGGCATCGGGGTAATGAATATTATGCTGGTGAGCGTTACCGAACGTACCCGGGAAATTGGTATTCGCATGGCAGTAGGGGCGCGCGGTGCGCAAATACGCATGCAATTCTTGGTAGAGGCGGTAACCGTAGCCTTGTTGGGTGGTTTAATTGGGGTGGGCTTGGGTTTAGGCATTACCTGGATTATTTCCAGCTTAGGTAACAGTGTGGTGTTTGCGGCTGGCCCAGTAATTATGGCGTTTGGTTGCGCATTCTTAACCGGTTTAATCTTCGGTTATGTGCCCGCGCGCAAAGCGGCGCAGCTCGATCCAGTGCAAGCGCTAGCCAGCGAGTAAAGGGGCATAAGTAACAGTTCTGGCAACGATAACTGAACGCGCTTCACCTGCGGAACGTGGCAGAAAGTTTTCGAGAAAACAGGCTCTAATGGTATTCTATGAAGCACTACTTCTACGAATGCCTGCGGAGCCTTTTTTATGTCGAATACAGCACCCTCTATTTCAGCTATTCATACCGCATCTTCAGCACCAGCCACGTTAACTATCACGCGGCCCGATGATTGGCATCTGCATTTTCGTGATGGCGATATGCTGGCCATTACAGTGCCCGCTACCGTCCGTGTATTTCGCCGCGCTATCGTAATGCCCAACCTGGTACCGCCGGTTACTACCGTAGCTTTGGCAGAGCAATATCGGCGTAACATTATGGCTGTGCTGCCGGAAGAAAGTAATTTTGAACCGCTAATGGCTCTGTATTTAACTCAAGATACCAGCCCAGCTGATGTGCGCGAAGCAGCGCAAAACCCGAATATTATCGGTTATAAACTGTATCCAGCTGGCGCCACTACCAACTCGAGTTCTGGCGTGAAAACCATTGATGCAATGGGGCCGGTATTAGAAACCATGCAAGAATTTGGCGTGCCTTTATTGATTCATGGCGAGGTTACCGAGCCTGAAATTGATATTTTCGACCGCGAGCGGGTATTTATAGAACGGTATTTAACTCCGATTACCCAGAAATTCCCGCGCTTAAAAGTGGTGCTAGAACATATCACTACCAAAGATGCCGCCGATTTTGTGCGCGAAGCCCATGATCTAGTGGCGGCAACCATTACGCCACAACATATTCTTATGAACCGCAACGATTTGTTGGTGGGTGGCGTGCATGTGCACAATTATTGCTTACCGGTTTTAAAACGCCGAACGCACCAAGAAGCGCTGCAACAAGCGGCCATTAGCGGCAACCCGAAGTTTTTCCTCGGTACCGATTCTGCCCCTCATGTGCAAGCGGCAAAAGAAACGGCCTGTGGTTGTGCTGGCTGTTTTTCTGCCTTTACCGCTATCGAGCTCTACGCGGAAGCCTTTGGGCAACTGAATGCGCTAGATAAGCTTGAAGGTTTTGCTAGCCACTTTGGCGCTGATTTCTATGGCCGCCCACGTAATACCGAAACCATTACCTTGTTACAAAAACCATGGCATGCACCAAAAACCGTTACTCATGGTGGTGAAATCTGGGTGCCGTATTGGGCCGGTAGAGCGTTACAGTGGCAAGTGGAGTAATAGCTACTTACTAGCAATCGGGTTGCTTGCATGCGGCATAAAATAATGGTTATCGAGGCATTTTCGTAATAAGTTATATAACAACACTCATAGTTTTCTGCTTGCAGAAAGTATTTATACTCTTTTATCAGGAAGTTTTAACAAATCAGCTATATACTCTGTTATGTAGATAAAAATAAAAGCTAACGTAATCCACAAAGCTGAACGAAGGGTAGGACGCCATGTCGTTTTTTCGCAAATTTCCAATGATGAATAAAACCAAGCATCTATTCGCGCTTGGTATTGGTGATTCGGTTGTGTCGCTCGCGGCGCTCGAAGCATGCCCAGAAGAAGAATCTACCGGCTTAAGTTTTGCAGGTGATTATTGGAAACTGGTAGAAAGCGATACCTTGCCTGTGCAACTTGGTGATCATGCCAATGCGGTAAATGAATTACTGTTAAAACACAAGCGCTTGGGGTATAAAAACGCACCGCTTCAAATCGTGCTAAGTTCTGAGCTGATTTCCCAAGTAAACGTAGAGCGCCCAGAGCTGCCACCAGCAGAAATTGCATCTTCATTGCAATGGTCGTTGCGTGATTTAGTGCCGATTGCGGCTACCGATTTATTGGTGGATTATTTCGATCCGCCCATTCAGCCTCCTGGTAAAAACGAAATTCATGTAGTGGCCGCGAGCCGTGAGTTCGTGCAGCCTATTGTGGCCGTTATTAGCGAGTTTAACTTTAAAATTAAAGGCATTGTGCATAGCGATTTGGTGTTCGGCAGCTGGCCTGAAGCAAATCGTAGGCTCATGATGGTAACTCAGTTACCTCGTGAACGTGCGCAACTGCATATTATTGCCAACGGCCATTGGTTTGTGTCGCGTCGTTTACGTTATACCTACGATCCTTATACGCTTAAGGTAGAAGATACTAAGCTTATTGAAGGCTTTGCGCTCGAGTTACAACGTTTATTAGATTTCTTTTCGGGCCCCATGCGGCAAGATCCGATTAATGAGATCGAGCTGTTGTTCGAAAATGGTCAGAAAGAAGAGTTGTGCGAGGCCATTTCGCAGCAGCTGGGTATGCAGATAACCATCTCAGCGTATCCAGAGTGGGCGCAGCAATCAGCGAAAGCCGATTATAGTAATCTGCTAGCTATCGGTGGCCTACAGTGGTTCATGGGCAAGAACACGCCAGCCACACATGCTTATGAAGCCGCACCAGCAGCAGGGAAGGCTACCGCATGAAACATACTATAAATCTATATCGCGCAGATTTACTGCCCAAACGCCCATTTCTTGATTTTCAACGCGTACTTACCGTAATGCTCTTGGTGTGGGTAGCAGCGGTTGGCTTGCGTGTTGTGCTAGAAGTGCAAGCGCTTAGCCTTACTAACCAAGTAAACGTAGCGCAACAAGAACAGCGGCAGAAACAACAATTGCTCACGCAATTATCCGCGCAAGTAGCGCAGCTGCGAGTAGATCCAGAGCTTGAGCGGCGCGTGCGAGTACTACGTGCCCGAACGCAAAACCAACGCAGTATTTTAGTAGAGTTTCGCGAAATCGGCCGGGTACAAAGCTTCGATTACGCGGCGATTCTTACCGAGTTAGCGCAAGTGCATCAAAACGGCATTTGGCTTACGAAGGTAGAAGAAAATAATGGCGTGTTGAATTTACATGGCTTCACTGTGGATCCGGCCATATTGCCATATTGGATGCAGCAGTTCCGCGATAAAGAGCATTTAAGCCGCCGCCACTTTGGCCGCATTCAAATGAACCGAGTAGAGGATATCGGCTTAAGTTTTGTGGTTTCAGGCCTAGAAGTTGAAGGTGATGCTCGCCCGGCAAGTTCAGCGGTAGATGATGCCGTAGATGAAATTGAAGCGGAAGATGCCGATGAAAGCGCCAGTACGCAGCGTTTAGAAGCCAGCTATCTTTTGGCACGCGCACGCATGGCGTTGGTAAGCACGGAGGCTACATTATGAGCGGAATTTATTTCAAACAAGTAATGAAGCGCGGCCAAGCTTGGTTTGGCGATAAATCTAATCGTGATCAGTGGGTGTTAGCGGTACTCGCGATATTTGGTTTTACTTGGTTGCTTTATATTTTAATGGTAGAGCCGGTGTTCTTAGATCGAGAAGATAAGGAGCGCCAGCTTGCGCAACTTACCGCTTCTACCGCCCAATATGATCGGGAAATTCGCCAGCTACAAGGGCGCTTAAATGAGAACCCGAATCGGCCTCTAGAACAGCAATTGCGGCAATTAACCCTGCAATCAGAGCGTTTAAGCACTGAGCTTGCAGAAGTGGCGTACTTTATCGAGCCGCATGCACTTATTACCTGGATGCAAAGTATGCTCGAGGGTACAGCGCAGCGTTCATCTACTAACCAAGTATCGGTGCGGTCTTTTGTTATTCAGCCGCCGGCCGTATTTTTAGAGAATCGTGTGGAATATCCAATTTATCGGCATGATGTAGAAGTAACCCTAGAGGGGCGCTACTTCGCCATACGCGATTATTTAAATCGTTTGCAAGATTTGCCTTATGGCTCGTATTGGCAAGGTATTCAGTATGAAGTAGAGCAACATCCGAATTCACGGGTTACCTTGCGTTTATTTACGCTTACGCAGCAGAAGGTTACGGAATGAAACGATTAGCTTTTACATTAACCGCTGCAATAGCAGGGAGCTTGTTGCTATCGAACGCGAGTTTCGCGAATAGCGAACGCGATCCAACGCGGCCACCTCGGCACGTTACGGCTATCGGCGATGGCATTACGGAAGTAAAAACATACCAAGTAAAAATGATAACCACAGTTTCTGGGAAGCGGGTAGCGCTCGTAAATGATGAACATCTTCGTTTAGGAGATTACATTGATGAATGGCGAGTAAGCCGTATCGATAGAAACAGAGTAACATTGCGGCGGGGCAACGAGGTTTTAGTGCTGTCCGTATTTGGTGAATTGCGGAAAACCGAAGTAAGGGATAACGGATGAAATTACGAAATAGCATAACAGCCATAATTACCATCGGTGTGCTCACAGGATGTGTAACAAAGCCAAACGATGAGCTACTTGCAGAAGCGGAAAACGCGTTACGAACCGGTGAATCAACCCGCAGCGCACCGGCAAGCTTGCCTTCTTCTGTGCGTGATGAATTACGCCGGCCAGCGAGCGCTTTACAAGAACAACGCCAATACGAAGAACCGCGCTTCTCAATTCAAGCACGCGATGTAGATGCCGCCGATTTCTTTGCGCAAATTACCGATGATTCGCCTTATAGCGTAGTTGTGCATCCGCAAATTACCGGGGCCATAACAGTTAACTTGCGTAATGTAACCATGCAAGAAGCCTTTGCTGTAGTACAAGATATTTATGGCTACGATATTCGCCGTGAATCGGGTATTTACCGAGTATTCCCTGCGGGTATGCGTACCGAAACCATTAGCTTAAATTACCTTGCACTAAGCCGTTTTGGTATGTCGAATACCATGATCTCATCTGGCGGTGTTGCCGACCAAGATAACCAGAATAACCGCGGTGGTGGCCAGCTGGGCGGCCAAGGTGGCGGCTTTGGTGGTGCTGGCGGTTTTGGTGGTGCTGGCGGCGGTTTAGGTGGCCTCGGTGGGCAAGGTGGTATGGGCCGCGCTGGGCAAACTGGCTCGATGATTTCTACCACTTCCGAAACTGACTTCTGGGATGATTTAGCCGATGCCTTAAGCGGCATTGTAGGTTCTGGCGATGGTCGCCGCGTGGTGGTTTCACCACAAGCAGGCTTGGCTACAGTAACTGCGTACCCGCATGAAATTCGTTCTGCCCGTGATTTCTTAAGCTCCGCCGAAAATAGTTTGCAGCGCCAGGTGGTGTTGGAAGCCCGTATCGTAGAAGTAAGTTTGAGTGAGGGTTATCAACAGGGCATTGATTGGAGCAAAGTAACTAGCCGCGTTGGCGGTGGTGTTACCGAATTCACCTTTGGCTCTCAAGATCTCGATACCAGTACCCTCGGCGGTATCGTTGGCATGCAATTTCAGAGCGGCAGTTTTAGCGGTATGTTAGAAATGCTGGCAACTCAGGGGCAGGTGCAAGTGCTCTCTAACCCACGGGTAACGGCTACGAACAACCAAAAAGCGGTGATTAAGATTGGTGAAGATGAATACTTCGTTACCGATGTATCTACCACTACAGTTACTGGTACTGCAACTTCTACAACGCCAAACATTCAGTTAACGCCGTTCTTCTCCGGTATCGCCCTAGATGTAACACCGCAAATTAGTGACGACGGCACCATTACCTTGCACATTCGCCCATCGGTTACTGAAACAACGGAACAGGAAAAGCGCATTACGCTATCGGGCGAAACGTTAGTATTACCATTAGCACGGAGCAATATTCGTGAAGCCGATACCATTATTCGTGCACGCGATGGTGAAGTAGTGGTGATTGGTGGTTTAATGCAAACCTCTTATACTGACCAAGTATCGCAAGTGCCGTTATTAGGAAATATTCCTGGTATTGGCGAATTGTTTAAAAACCGCCGTCAGCGCGAAGTTAAAAAAGAATTAGTGATCATGTTACGGCCAACCATTGTTGGCGTAGATACATGGGATACTGAGCTTGAGAGTTCGCGCGAGCTATTACGGCGCTGGTATGAAAGCCAGTAAGGAAGTTGCATGTATTTGTACCACTTCGGTTTTTCGGAGTTACCGTTCACGTTAACTCCGAATACCGGTTTTTACTGCGAGTTACAAGGCCATGAAGAAGCACTGCAGGTGCTTTCTACGGCGCTAAAAACCGGAGAAGGGTTCATTAAAGTTACCGGTGAAGTGGGTACTGGAAAAACCATCCTTTGCCGCAAGCTACTGAATGAAATTTCCAACCATTTTGTAACCGCCTATGTGCCAAACCCGTACTTAAACCCGAATGAGTTGCGCCATGCGATAGCAGCAGAGCTAGGGGTGGAGTACGATGATGAAGCCGATCCACATCAGTTAACCCGATTAATTGAGCAGAAGTTACTAGAAATAAATAATTCCGGCCATTCGGTGGTGTTGATTATTGATGAGGCGCAAGCCTTACCCACCGATAGTTTAGAAGCGCTACGCTTGTTTTCTAATTTAGAAACTGAAACTCGCAAACTCGTGCAGCTGGTAATGTTTGGTCAGCCAGAGCTTGATGAGCGCTTAGCAACCCGCGAGTTGCGCCAGCTTCGCCAACGCATCGGCTTTTCCTATCGGCTTAGTACGTTACGGGAAGAAGAGCTAAAACGATATATTCGCCACCGGGCGAAGCGGGCTGGCTATAAAGGCCCTGAGTTATTCCCCGATGAAGTAGTTAGCTGGCTGCATCAAGGCAGCCGCGGTGTACCACGCTTGGTAAATTTGTTAACCCACAAATCATTATTACTGGCATACGGAAATGGCAGACATACGGTAACAGTGGCCGATATTAAGGCCGCTATAGCCGATACAGAAGATGCAACCATGCCGAAAAAGCAAGATTGGCTATGGTTCACAATTGGCTTTGCGGCAGTGTGTGCAGGAATGCTCGGCCTTGCCGTTAGCCTAGGATGGATAAATTTATGAGTATCATTAACCAAATGCTGCGCGATATCGATAAGCGCGATAAGAAAGTAGATGGTGAAGAAAGCTCGAAGCCATCCGATGTGTATATTCCGAAACCAGCGCAGGATAAGCGTATTAAATTTGGTATAGCAGGAGGCGGTGTGGCAATTATTATTGTTTTAGCTATCTGGTTAGGGGTGAACCCAGGCGCAGAATTATCTGAGCCGCCAATCACTAGTACAATGGCGAGCACAGAAACCCAACTTGAGCAGCAAACCGCGAGTGCTGCGGTGGGCTCTGGTATGGAAACTAGCAGCGCAAACGTTACTGCAAATGGTATTAGCGCTGCAGAGAACGGCGCTAACGGGGCTAGTGGCACAGGAGGCGGAGCAGCAGCTGAGGATTCTTATGCGCAGAATGGTTCAGTAGTTGATGATAGCGATACAGCTGTAGCTATGCATTCGGGCGTAAATACTAGTACAACATCCGCTTCCGCAATTACCACAGCAGCTACTACAACAACAGCTGCAACAACACAAGCCGCACCACGTAATAGCGAAATGCAAGTATCGCGCACTGGCGCTAGCACGGAAGGTGGTGCAGAAGCAGCGTATCGAGATGGCATGCGCGAGTTACGCAATGCAAATCAACCTGGCGCGATTCAGCACTTTCGCACCGCGTTAGAGCGCGATGCGATGCACCATGAAGCGCGCCTCGAATTAGCAGTATTGCTGTTTTCACGCGGCGCACTAAATGAAGCACTGCAGCTATTGGCCGCAGGCCAACAGCTGGCGCCTAACTTTAATGAGTTTCGCCTAGTGGAAGCGCGAATTCTAGTGCGTGCTGGTGATCTTGAAGAAGCGCTGCAAGTATTAAATGGTACTAGTAGCATATTGCCTACAGATGCTGATATCTTTATCTTACGCGGCTCATTGGCAACTGAACTAGGTTATTATGGTGTGGCTGTGCACAGTTATCGCGAGCTGGTAACCTGGCGGCCGAACCAAGGTACTTGGTGGTTAGGCCTAGGGTACGCGTTAGAAATGAATGGTGAACGCGCAGAAGCGGCTGAAGCGTATCGGCAAGCGTTGCGGGATACGCGCTTAACTGCAGAATCAAGACGTTTTGTAATGGATCGGCGAGAGGGATTAAGTTACTAATGGCACATCGTCCGCGCCTAAGAATGCGCTTGGGTGATTTACTCGCCCATGAGCATGTAATTACTGATGAACAGCTTAGTGAGGTGCTCGCTGAGCAGCGCCAAACTGGCCGTAAAATCGGTAATATTCTCATTGAAAAAGGCTATGTAAAAGAACATCAGTTGATGGAATTCTTAGCCCATCAGCTCGATTTACCCTTGCTGAATCTCTCTGAAGTTCGCACCAGCGAAGAGAACGCTAAGCTCATTCCTGAGGTGCAGGCGCGCCGACATCGTGCTCTCGCAATAAAATCCGATGAGCACCGTGTGTTAGTAGCCATGAGTGACCCTGCCGATTTGAACGCAGTAGATGCCATAGCTGCCCTTATACAGCCCCGTGAGTTAGAGCTGGCGCTAGTTTCAGAAGGGCAGCTTTATGATGCCTTTGATAGCGTATATCGGCGCACCGCGGAAATTGAACAATACGCCAGCCAGTTACAAGAAGAAGCGAACGTAGATTCTGATTTTGGCCTCGGCAACCTAATCGATGCCAGCGATGATGAAGTAACGGTAGCGCGCTTATTAAACTCTATTTTTGCCGATGCCGTGCAGGTTCGCGCTTCTGATATTCACTTAGAGCCCGATGAAACATCGTTACGCATTCGCGTGCGGGTAGATGGCCAGTTACAAGAAAATATTCTCGATGAAAAAAACATTGCCGCGGGCTTAGTATTGCGGTTGAAGTTGATGGCGGGGTTAGATATCGCCGAAAAGCGCCTACCCCAAGATGGCCGCTTTGAAATGAAGGTGCGTGAGCATCATCTCGATGTGCGTTTATCTACCTTACCTACCGCCTGGGGTGAAGCCTGCGTAATGCGTTTACTGGATAAATCTAACGGGCTGTTAACTTTAGAAAAAACCGGTATGCCGCCTGAGTTGGTGAAGAAAATGCGGTACCACATGACCCGCCCCTACGGCATGATCTTGGTAACCGGGCCAACAGGTTCAGGTAAAACCACCACTTTGTATGGCGTGTTGAGCGAACTAAACGAACCACGCAAAAAAATTATTACCGTAGAAGACCCAGTAGAATATCGGATGTCGCGGATATCACAGGTACAGGTGAATGCGAAAATTGGCCTCACCTTTGCGCGCGTGTTACGCACTACCTTGCGGCAAGATCCGGATATCATTATGGTGGGGGAGATGCGTGATCAAGAAACCGTAGAAATTGGCCTACGTGGTGCGATTACCGGCCACTTGGTGTTATCAACATTGCACACCAATGATGCCATTACTTCGGCGATGCGCTTAATTGATATGGGCGCAGCACCCTATTTGGTAGCCAGCGCATTGCGCGCGGTGTTAGCCCAACGGCTAGTGCGGCGGGTGTGTGAAAACTGCGCCGAAGACCATGCGCCCGATGATTACCAACGCACTCTGTTGCGCGCGATGTTTAAAGAATCGCAAGCGGGTAAAACCTACAAAAAAGGCCGTGGTTGCCAATCGTGTAATAGAACCGGCTACCGAGGCCGAGTAGGCGTATTCGAGTTACTCGAAATTGATGAAGATATGATGAGCGCCTTGCGTGATTCAGATACCGAAGGCTTCGCACAAGCAGCCATGCGCAGTAAAGATTTTCGCACTTTAGCGCAAGTAGGCTATGGTTATGCGAAGCAGGGCATTACTTCGATTGAAGAAGTGCTCTCACTGGTTGCCGGTGTTCCTGATTTTGATGAAGCAGCAGAAGCCGAAGCTGAAGAGGGCGCGAGTAAGAGTAAAGAAGATACCGTGAGAAATGCCGCGGAAAAAATGGTAGCAGCAGAGTTAAAAGCAAAAGCCGATGCAACAGCGAAACAGCCGGAAAAAAGCCGTTCGCTGGCATCGTTACTCAACACTACGAATGAGACCTAAAGGCTATGCCACAGTTTCAATATCAAGGCCGAGATAGTGAAGGTAAGCGTATAAGCGGCGAACGTTCAGGTATGAACGAGCGCACTATTGCCAGCACTCTCATACAGCAGGGAATAACCCCGCTGATGATTAAGGAAATCGCCATTACCATCCAAAAAGAGGATGATGAGAAAGGCGTTTTCGATATTGATCTGCGCGATATATTTACCCGCTCGGTACCTTTAAACGATGTAATCATGTTTATTCGGCAAATGTACTCGCTTACCAAAGCGGGTGTGCCCATGATGCGCGCCATTGAAGGCTTAGCTAGCAATTCCACCAATCGTCGCTTAGGGCGAGCGCTACAAGGGATTAGTGATCAGTTAGAGCGGGGCCGCAGTTTATCGGCGGCAATGGCCGAATATCCACATTGTTTCCCCAAGCTCGTTATTGCGGTTGTGCATGTAGGGGAAAACACCGGCCGTTTAGATGAAGCCTTTTTACAGGTAGGCGAATACCTTGAGCGTGAACTGGAAACC